>CADDZN010000165.1 GCA_902812375.1 bacterium
TCGATGACTCTCAACGTGGGCTACGCGGTCATCACTCTGATATTCCTGGCCTTCTTCTGCGTGATGCTCGTCGCGCAGGTTGCGTCGAAGCACTACCACCCGGTGATTTACTGGCTCGTGGTGGTGGCAACCACAACTGTTGGCACCACGACCTCGGATTACCTTGACCGGACCGCCGGCTTGGGCTACACCGTGTCGTCAGCGCTCGAGCTGGCGCTCGTAATCGCGGTGCTCATTACCTGGCATTTCACCACTGGCGCGATCAAGGTGGATCACATCACGACGCGCAAGAATGAGATCTTCTATTGGCTGACTATCCTCGTCTCCAACACCCTCGGTACCGCGCTCGGCGATTTCACGGCGGAGACCGGCTTGGGGTTTGGTGGCGGCGCGCTGGTGTTCGCGGGACTTCTTGCGATTGTCGCGTTGTTGCACTTCTTCACGAGGATTCCCAAGAGCGTGCTTTTCTGGAGCGCTTACGTGCTCACGCGGCCGCTGGGAGCGACGCTCGGCGACACTCTTACCAAGCCATTGGCGGAGGGCGGACTCAACCTCAGTCGCATCACATCTTCACTGGTGATAGCGGCGGGAATGGTGGTGCTCGTCGCGAGTACATCCCTACGTAAACGACCGACAGTGCCTATGAGACACCTCTGATCGTCTGCAACCTTCCGCTCGGGCTAGCCACTCGGACCAAAGATTACTGGCCAAACTGAGCGAAGGTTGAACAACGCGGAAACAGCGCGGACGAGGCGGGAAGGGCGCGGAACGCTTCAACTGGCCACTAACACCAAAGAGGTCTATCCACCGAGACGGAAGTTTGAACCGGATGAAGCGGATTGATCGGATTTAGCGGATCGATCCCAAAAGCGATCTGGTCTATAACACCAGGGCTCCTTTCTTTTTGTTATTTGCATTGAGACAGTAGTGTGGCGGGCAGAAGTCTGCCCGAGCGGCTGTTCCTAAGAAATCCCGGCCCCTGCGAGATGCTCTCCTACGCCACGCTGAGCTAAAGTAGTATCCGCTTCATCCGAAAAATCCGCTTCATCCGGGAGAAACTTCCGTCTCGGTGGCCAGACCTCTTTGGTGTTAGTAGCCAGACGAAGCGAGCCTCAATCCACCACACACATCGCATCGCCATACGAATACATTCGGTACCCCGACGCGATTGCCTCCTCATACGCGCGCATCGTGAGCTCATAGCCCGCAAACGCGGCGACGAGCATGATGAGTGTCGATCGTGGCAGATGGAAGTTCGTGATCAGTCGATCGACCGCGCGAAACTCGTACGGTGGATAGATGAAGATCCGCGTGTCGCCGGATTTCGCGCGAAAGATCCCATCTTCGTCGATCGCGCTCTCCAGAGTTCGAACACTCGTCGTACCAACCGCCCAGATCTTTCCGCCACTTCGCCGTGTCTCGTTCAGCACGTCGGCCGTGTGCGCCGAAAGCGTGAACCACTCTTCGTGCATTACATGGTCGGCCGGATGTTCCGTGTCCACCGGTTTGAATGTTCCGGCGCCAACGTGGAGAAGAACGTCGACGCGCCGCACTCCCTTCTCCACGAGTCGCTCGAGCAGCTCCCCGGTGAAATGGAGGCCCGCAGTAGGCGCGGCCACGGATCCGGTCTCCCGGGCGTAAACTGTTTGGTACCGTTCGGCGTCAGCAGCCTGATCGGAGCGCGTTATATAGGGTGGAAGCGGAACGTGACCGTACTTCTCGATCGCATCATCGATATCCAATGAAGTCTCGACACTCACGACGCGCGTTCTGCGCTCAGTCGTCGCGAGAACTCTTACAGCGAGGTCGTCGGCAACGCGCACGACTTTGCCCGGCTTGAGCTTTCCTCCCGGATGGACCATCGCTTCCCATTCCGTACCGCCAAGACGACGAAGCAGCAGAATTTCTGCCTGCGCTCCATTGTCGCGGAGACCGAGCAATCGTGCGCGAAATACGCGAGCGGTATTGAGCACGAGCGCGTCGCCCGCGGGAATGATCTCCGCAAGCTCACCGAATTGATGGTGAGAGAGCTCTCCAGTACTGCGATTGACCACCATCAACCTGCTCTCTCCCCGCCGCTCGCTCGGCTGCTGGGCGATGCGGTCGGCGGGAAGATCGAAATCGTAGTGCGAGGTGCGGGAACCGTCTTTCGTCACGCGCAATGATGGTCAGGGTCTCGAAACTGCAGCCATGGAACAGGATGAATACTATCCGGGCGCGCGAGCGAGCATCACTGGCGTTGCTTCCCATCGTGCTCATGCTCGGCGAAGCATGCGATGGGAGAGCGAGCGCCGAACGCTCGATGCTGAGCGCGGACGCCGAGGTGTTCGAGACAATGGTTCGCGCCCAGGTCTCGCGGACTCCCGACGATTCGGCGGTGGCCCTGCGGGTGCTACGCGTCGATTCGCGTCCAACATTCGACAACGCGGAGCTCACGTCCGGGCGGCAGCGGTCAGCCGGGGTGGATCTCGACGAGCCAGTCGATACACTCTCGCCGGAAGCGCTTGCCATGATATCGGAGCAGCGCAAAGCGATCCTTGCGGATCTTCACGTCGAAGAGGGCGGACCCTTCAACTACCCGGGATGTGGCGGGACGCATCCACATCCGGTGCCCGATTCGGTCGAGCTGCAGTTGGGACGCGAGTGTCCGCCGGCGTGGCACAGATACGTCACCATCGGGCTACCGGTACGAGGCGAGGCTGAACTTTTTGCGAAGCTGCGTGGCCGCTCATCGGCACCCGCGGATTCGACAACTGAGTCGTGGACGGTGCTCGTAACCGAGAACACGATCGGGCCCGCGGGGCAGACCTGGAGACAGTACGCCTGTCTTCTGCGACGCGATCCCGCGACCGGCCATCTCGCGCTTGCGGAGAGGGTGCTAATGTCGTGGGCTGAGTAAATGTCCTGGTCTGAGCTTCCTGTCGAGATCCTTCCCGAGACGTACAACAAGCTTTGGTACGGCCGCGACATCGGAGAGCGTGGTGCGGAAGTTCACGATGCAGGCGCGGATCATATACTTGTCGCCGACGTGCGCGTTCGAGACGAATGCTTCTCCGCTCAACCGCACCGCGGTCACGAGCCTTTCATTCAGCGAGTTGATGTACTCCGCAACCGCGCGCTCACTGAGACCAGGGCGCAGATCGGCGGGCACGAACCTGAAAGTGCAGATGCTGAGCGCCACGGTGCCCTGCTCGAGAAGACTTTCCGCTCCAACGAGCTCGTGCATGCGGTGCGCGAGCGCTATGTCGTCGGAGATCATCTGCCGATAGCCGTTGGCGCCGGACTGTTGGAAGCCGAGCCAGATCTTGAGGGCGCGAAAGCCGCGTGAGTTTTGCGGGCCGTAGTCGTAGTAGTTCGTGACCTCCTGGCCTGCGTTGTCATCGAACTGATAGTAGGGTGCCTTGAACTCGAACGCGTTCGGCAGCGCCTCCGGATCCCGCACGAGAACACAGCCGGCCTCGAGGGAATTGTACAGCCATTTGTGCGGATCGATCGCGATCGAGTCGGCGAGGCGAAGTCCTTTGAGGTCCGCGCTCGCATCATCGAGCGCAACGGCCGGCGCGCCATACGCACCATCGACGTGGAACCAGAGATTGAGCTCCCTGCAGATGTTCGCGATCTCGGGCAGCGGATCGGTCGCGCCAGTCCCAACAGACCCGGCGGTGCCGATGACGAGGAACGGAAACAAGCCCGAAGTGCGATCGATCTCGATCTGTTCGCGCAGCTTATCGGTGCGCATCCTCAACTGTCCGTCCGTGGGAATCCACCGAATCGAATCCGTTCCGAGCCCACAGATATCCGCCGCTTTCTTTATCCACCCGTGCGTTTCGGCCGATGTATACGCCACGAGTCTTGAGCTCGCGGGATCCGTAAAACCCTTCGCGCGAATATCCCACGGCGCTTTCGCTTTACGAGCGGCAATGAAGGGAACGATGTTCGCCATGTTGCCGCCGCTGACGAGCAGACCGGTCCACTTGCCGGAAAGTCCGAGGAATTCGGAGAGCCAGCGGATGCATTCGTTCTCGATCTCGGTTGCGACGGGTGAGAGTTGCCACGCTCCGCAGTTCGGATTGACTGCAGCGGCGAGCAGCTCCGCGAGCGCGCTGATCGGAGCGGCGGAGGGCGTGATGTAGCCGAAGAAGCGCGGACTCCCGTTGTGCGTAGAGTACTCGAAGAACTTCTCGGTAAATTTCTGTAGTACAGGGCCAATCGCGGTGCCTTCTTTCGGCATGTCGCGCCTTCCCACGACCTTTCGCATTGCGTCGGGCAGTAGTGAAGATGCCGTGCGTACTTCTGGCAGTTTCGTGAGAAAATCCGCGATGGCGTCGACCAACGTATGCCCGACTTTGCGGAATTCCTCGGGCGGCATGTTCGCCGTCGCAATGCGTCTCTCGGGAGCGCGTGAGACCTTCGATGGCTTGACCGCCCTCGGTCTCGTCTGTGCTGCTGCTTTCGGTTTTGGCAAACTCTTACTCACTCTTTGGGGCCTCTTTCGTGCAAAGGTTTCCCCGGAAATGAAATCAATATACAGCTCCGTCCTCACAGCCTCGGCGATCAGCGCGTGCCTGGCCATCGCACAGAGTTGTCATTCACCGCCCACAACGGATGTGTCGCCGTCCGCGCCGTCGGAGAGTGCGACGTTGAGGCACAGAGAGATGACGCTCGTCCAGGCCGATTCGGAGGTGTTCGAGGCAGTGGTTCGAGCACAGCTCGCGGCCGGCAACGAGAGCTATCCGCATCATCTGGATGGTGTTCGAATCGATGCTCGTCCCTACGGAACCGCGTCGGGTTACCCGGAAAACTTCGCCGGTGTTGAGGGGATCGATCCGACGCTGACCTTCGGCCGAGCGGGCAAATCCGAGACCGAGGATCTCGTTTTCAATCGAAAGGAGGTTCTCGACGCGCTCGGCGCGGCGGAAGGACATGTTCCGACGTACCGGCAGTGTGCTGGCGCCGGAGTGCCAACGCCGCCGCCGCCGCGTGGCTCGAAGACACGCGCGAAGACGAACAACGTGCACGCGGGTTGCCCGCGGTCGCTGGAATATTACGTGACGGTTGGTCTGCCCGTTCGGGGGCAACCGGAAGGTCTCAAGAATGTCCGCGACTCGCGCGGCCGACGCGTCTCGCTCAAGGGCGATGTCTGGACGACGCTGGTCGACGAGCACATGATCGGACCAACCGGGTGGACCGTCTCTCAGTACGCCTGGTTATTTCGGAGAAATAAGGCGGGGAAGCTCGAGCTCGCGAACACGATTCTCATTGGCGTGACCCAGTAGGCGAGCCCATTACACCAAGCGGGCAACTTCGTAATCACCGCGCAATGTCGCGCGGCACTGTCATTGCTCCCGTTGTCGACGCCGCTTTTCTCTCGGGGTTCATGGATAGAATTTCTTCCCACGTCACAGTCGGGGTTTTCGTTCTACTCGCGCCGCTCACGGTTGCCACCGCGCAGTCGAGCCCGCCCGCTCCCGACACCGTTGCCGGGGAGCCCCTCTTCAACGGACGCGATGTCATTCGAGCTGTTGGTTTCGCCGGTCTCACCGTCGCGATGTTTCCGATTGACAGGTCCATCGCGCGCCGGCTCACCAACGAGCGATCCAAAGCCAACAGGTTTCTGAACGGCGCCTCGAAGGGCGTTGAGGTGATCGCCGACCCTGGCTCGATCGTGATCGGATCTTCACTCTACGTGATCGGTCGCGTCACCAATCACCCGAATATCGAAGACCTCGGCTGGCACGGCACCGAGGCAGTGCTTTTCGGTTCCGGAATCACCTGGTTTCTGAAAGGGCTCACGGGCCGCGCGCGACCTTTTGCAACTGCCGACACCACCGCGCACGACTTCAAGCTTGGTGGCGGGTTCGGTAATACGGCGCGGCAGTCATTTCCATCCGGTCACACGACTGCTGCTTTCGCGGCGGCCGCCGCAGTGACGAGTGAAGCCGAGCGGATGTGGCCGCATCATTTTTGGTTGGTGGCGCCGACGATGTTCGGAGGTGCATCTCTCGTCGGACTGTCTCGCATGTACCACGACAAGCATTGGGCGAGCGACGTCGCGCTAGGCGCAGCGATCGGAACTTTCAGCGGACTCAAGGTTGTGCGTTACAGTCACGCCCATCCGTATAATCGGATCGATCGCGCGATTTTACGCTTGCAGGTTATTCCTCTTCCGAATGGTGCGGGGGCAGGCCTGGGTTATTCGATCCCTTTACGTTGAACCGATGCCAAATGAAGGCTACGGAATCGTCGCTGAGGATTGCACCGCCAGCATTACGAATGCTGATAATCTGCCCGGGCTAGAACAGCGTCGGCTGCTGCGCGCCCAAGTTGGTGTTCGGCGGATTGAACCCGAAATGCCTGTACGCCTGTGAAGTCGCAACGCGTCCGCGCGGAGTGCGCTGCAGGAATCCGTTCTGCACGAGGAACGGCTCGTAGACTTCCTCGAGCGTGCCTGCGTCTTCTCCGACTGCGGCGGCAATCGTGCTCACGCCGACTGGCCCACCCTCAAACTTCTCGATGATCGTCTTGAGGATGCGAGTGTCCATGTCATCGAGTCCGAACTGATCGACCTCGAGGAGCTGTAGCGCGTCAGCCGCGACTTTTCGATTGATCTTTCCGCCTGCGCGCACTTGAGCGAAGTCACGAATGCGGCGGAGCAGACGATTCGCGACGCGCGGTGTCCCACGTGATCTCTTCGCAATCTCCTGCGCACCTTCTTCGTCGATCTCGACCTGCATCACTTCTGATGTGCGGTGCACGATCTGCTCGAGATCGCGTGCAGGGTAGAAGTTGAGTCGCTGCTCGATGCCAAAACGCGCGCGCATCGGTGGCGTGAGCATACCCAAACGCGTCGTCGCCCCGATCAGGGTGAACTTCTCTATCGGCATCGTGATCGTCTGCGCCTTGGGGCCTTCGGAGAGTCGGATGTCGATGCGATAATCCTCCATCGCCGGATAGAGGAACTCCTCGATGATCGGCTTGAGACGATGGATCTCGTCGATGAAGAGGATGTCGCCTTCACGCAGATTGGTCAGCGTGCCGACGAGGTCTCCCGGTTTCTCGAGCGCGGGACCCGAGGTCGTCCGGATATTCACGCCGAGCTCGCGCGCGATCAGCTCAGCGAGCGTGGTCTTCCCAAGCCCTGGTGGCCCGAAGAAAAGCGTGTGATCCAGCGGCTCTCGGCGCGC
>CADDZN010000166.1 GCA_902812375.1 bacterium
CTCCAGATGCTCCTCGGCGATCGACGTAACGAGGGCGATGTCCGGCTGCGCGATATCCCTCAGGATGGCGACCTCGCCTGGCAGACTGGTCCCTAGCTCGATTACAGCTACGTCTGCATCCGCCGGCAGCGCGAGGAGCGTAAGCGGAACGCCAACTCTGTTATTCAAATTGCCTGTAGTAGCGTGCACCGAGAACGATTGGCTGAGCGAAGCTTTCAGCAGATCCTTCGTGCTGGTCTTTCCGTTGCTTCCCGCGACGCCGATAATCGTCTTGCCCCACGCGCGTCTCCAGTAGCTCGCGAGAGCGCCGAGCGCTACGAGAGTGTCCCGCACTTCGTAAACCGGAACGCCAAGCGTGTTGAGCTTGGGTACTCGCGACACCACTAGTGCGGCCGCTCCATCGCGCACCGCATCGCGCAGATAATCGTGGCCGTCGAAACGCTCGCCCTTGAGCGCGAGGAACACGTCGCCCTTCCCGATCTTTCGGGTATCAGTGGTGATCCCGCGCGCTTCCGTGCTTCCGCGCGGCAGCGCGCCCGAGGAATGCGGCTCGAGAGCCGCCGCGATGCGGTCGAAAGTCCAGAATCCGGTCACGCGTGACTCCCTGTCATCTCTTGCACGATTGCTTTCTCATCGAACGGGTAGGAGGTTGTGCCGCGGATCTGGTATGTCTCATGTCCCTTGCCCGCCAGCAGAACGATGTCGCCGTCGCTCGCGAGCTCGAGAGAGCGCTGAATTGCCGCGCGCCGATCAGTAACCCGTTCGTGACTCGACTTGCGCATTCCAGCTTCGATGTCGTCGATGATTGCGTCCGGATCTTCGGTGCGCGGGTTGTCGCTCGTGACTATCGCGACATCAGCACCGCGCTCCGCGATCTCACCCATGATCGGCCGTTTGCCCCTGTCACGGTCGCCGCCACAGCCGAATACGACGATCAGTCTAGCCAGTGTGAATCCGCGAGCGGTGCGAAGTGCGCGCTCGAGCGCGTCCGGCGTGTGAGCGTAGTCGCGCAGCACAGTAGGATGCGTGGAAATTACTTCGAGCCTCCCGGCGATCTGCGGGACAGTCGCGAGCCTGCTTGCAATCGCCTCAGGAGCGTGCCCAAGCGCAAACGCGGCAGCGGCCGCGGCAAGGCCATTTTCCACGTTCACGTCACCGATGAGGGGCAGCGTTACTCTCGCGCTTCCCCGCTCGGTAACCATCGTCCACTCACTTCCCCTTGGCGAATACCTCACATCTTCGGCGCGAACATCAGACGGCGCGCGCACGGAGAAGGTGATGCGCTTGCTCGCGGGACGAAGGGCATCCCACGCCCTCACGTCGGCGTTGATGACCGCTGTGCCGTCGGGCTTGAGATACTCGAGCAGTCTCGCTTTGGCCTCCAGGTAAGCTTCCATGGTTCCGTGATAGTCCAGGTGATCGCGAGTCAGATTGGTGAAGACCGCAACATCCAGCTCGATTCCGTCAATCCTTCTCTGATCGAGGCTGTGGGAGGATACCTCCATCGCGATGCTCTTGACGCCACGATCCACGAGTCCACGCAAAATTCTTTGTAGCTCCACCGGCCCCGGCGTCGTTAGACCTCCGCCACCTGGAAAAACGTCACCGTCGCTCCCGACCAGAACGCCCAGGGTTCCAATCGATGCACTGGACTTGTCACCATTGTCGAGCAAATGGCGGATGATCGCAGTGGTTGTCGTCTTCCCGTTGGTGCCAGTCACGCCGACCACTGTCAAATTGTGGGCCGGGTTCCCGTAGGCGGCGCTCGCCGCGGCAGCAGCCGCGCGGCGACCCTCGCGAACAACGAGTGCTGGGAGCGTCGAGGCATTTGGGTCTTCGACGATCGCGACGCTAGCTCCTCGCTCAGCAGCCGCAGCCAAAAAGTTGTGTCCATCCGTGTCCCAGCCACGAATCGCGATGAACAGGCTACCCGGCTCAACCTTGCGGCTGTCGTCGGTAATCCCACTTACATCCTCAGGTAGCTCTCCGCTTACACCGACGAGCAAGCCGCGCCGAGCGATGGCAGCCTGCAGATCGCGAACATGCAATTTCACTCGAGCGGCCGATTTAGCTGAACCAGAGTCCCGGGCGGAGCGACTGTTCCCGCGGAGGGCAACGTTCCACTTGTTAGCGATCGCACTATGCGCACCTTGAAACCGGCGGCGTGGAGCACCCGAACTGCTTCTCTGAGAGGAAGTCGCCCGACATCCGGCACAGCTCGCGGCGTAATGGCGATCGCAGCAGTCTTTGGCGTCGCCGGAAGATCAACTACGAACGACCGTGTCCCCTCAGAGGCCGCGTCTGGGCCGAGGTTGTTGCTTGGATCGAACGACGACGGGTCGACGTGATCGGTGGGATCATTCGCGGCCGTCCTTCGTGAGGTGTTCGTCTGGCTGGCGGATTTACCGTGATCTTCGGCGGAGGAATCGCTGATCCGCTCCGACGAAGCGAGGTCGTCGCGATCGAGAGCCGCATCCCGCGCCGCAAGCGCTGCGCGCAGAACTATTCGAGTGACCGGCGCCGCGATGTCGCCGCCTCCGTAGTGATTGCCCTTTGGGCTATCAAGCTTCACCAGCACGACGTATTGCGGATCGTTGCCTGGGAAGAGGCCGACAAACGAAGCGGTGTAGTTGCCCTTCGTGTAACCGGAATTCTCCGACGTGCGCCGCGCGGTTCCGCTCTTCCCCGCGACATCGAAGTTCTGGAGATCCGCTTTGGTTGCCGTACCCTCTTGAACCACCGCCAGCAACATGTCCCGCACAGTGCGCGCGACTTCTCCCGACATCACCCGACGAATGGGGCGAGGCTCGGCGCGGTAGACAACCTTGCCGTCCAGCGCGCGAACTTCTTTCACGATGTGCGGCTCGAGAAGCTCGCCGCCGTTCGCGATCGCCGAGTAAGCGGTAACGAGTTGCAGTGGCGTCACCGCAATCTCGTAACCCATGAGGATCGACGCGCTGGTCTGCTTCGACCATTGTCTGGGCTCCCTCAGAGTGCCGGGTGATTCAGCCGGGAGAGGCACGCCGACGGGCATTCCGAAACCGAGATTGCGGTAGGTCTCGAATTTCTCTCTCGGGGAGAGTCGTTGCCCAAATTCCACAATGCCGATGTTGCTCGAGAACCGGATCACGTCGGCAAGGGAGAGCCGCGGCATCTTGTGCGTGTCGTTGATCGTGCGTCCGTCGAGCTCGAGTTTTCCGTTGTGTGTATCGACGACGTCAGCAGGCTTTGCACGACCAGACTCCAGAACCGCCGCCGCAACGAAAGGCTTGAGCGTCGAGCCTGGCTCGAACGGCTCAGTCACCGCTGTATTCGAGAACGAAGTGTGCCCGACGCGATTGCTCGCCAGCGCGAGGATTTCCCCGCTGTGTGGGTTCATCACGACGATATCGCCACCATCAGCGCCCAGACTGTCGACGGCAATCCCCAGCTCCCGCTCGCAGATCTCCTGCAGCGTATTGTTGATCGTCAGCACCACGGTGGATCCAGCGCGAGGCTCATCGGTCCAGGCGTCAGGGGTGTCGAGCGGCCGACCGTTCTTGTCGCGCGCCAGGCTTACTTTCCCGGAGTCACCGCGCAAAATCGTGTCGAGTGCGAGCTCGAGGCCATCTCGCGGATTTCCAGCACCATCGAGACTGCCGACGATCTGCCTTATTCCACCGGACTGCGCGTACACCCGCTGAAGCACCGGCGTGAGATGGATGCCATTCAACTTCGACAGCGATGCGATATCCGCCTGCGAGTACAATCCTGGCAGATCTATCCAGCGGCGCCGACGCGCGATCGCCGCGCGAACAAGCGTTGCGTCGAGTCTCGCGCGATGAAGAGCTTTGAGAACGAGCGCGGTGTCGCGTACCTCAGGGAGGGCGACCGCCACCCGCGTGAGCTCGCGGCTCTCGACGAGTGTATTTCCGCTCGCGTCGAGAATGTCGCCCCGTGGCGCCGCGGTCGCCGCGGCAAAATATTGCTGCCGTTTACCACGTGCCGCCCAGGTGCTGCCTTCGGCAACCTGGACCTTTGCAGCGCGCGCAATGAGAGCAAGCGCGAACAAGACGAAAAATCCGTGAACGACCGCGAAACGATTAGGGGCTTTCATGTCGCCCCTCTCCCGGAAGTATCACGACCTGATTGTCGGTCGGAACGTGCATTCCAAAGCGGCTCTCTACCACGCTACCCAACCGCTGGCGGCTCGACGCCTCCCGAATTGCCGCCTCGAGTCGGGCGCGCTCGCCCTCTAGAGCCGCACGCTTTGCGTCCAGTTGCGCGAGCCGCGCCGATTGGTCGATGCCGATAGTCCTGCGCCACACTATCGCCAGCGCGACGGCGACGAAAACGGCGAGGACTAGTCCTACGAGGGTTCTGCCCCGGAGTGCTAGGCCGCGGTTCGCCACGCGCGAAGCCTCGCGCTGCGGGAGCGCGGATTGATAGTTCGCTCTTCATCGCTCGCAATGATTGCGCGCTTCGTAATCAGCTCGCCGAGTGCATGGCCACGACAGGTGCATTGGAGCTGCTTCGGCGGGCATATGCACGCGAGGCTCCACTCGCGCATGGTGTGCTTCACGAGTCGATCTTCCCCCGAGTGATAGGCGATCACCGCAAGAATGCCGGATGGCTTCAGCCGGTCGCGAAGAAGCGGCAGGGCGCGCTCGAGCGCGTGCAGCTCGTCGTTCACGGCGATGCGCACTGCCTGAAAGAGTCGCGCGAAATCGCCAGGACCCATTCGGGCACCGAACGCGCCGCGGATTGCGTCGACGAGATCGTCGCTCACATGCATTGGCCTGCGCTCGCGACGACGCACTATTTCCCGAGCGAGGCGGTTCGCCCTCGGCTCGTCTCCGTAATCGCGAAAAATTTGAGAGAGGTCGGCTTCATCCAGCGAGTTGAGCAGGTCGGCGGCGGTAGTAGTAGAGCGACGGTCCATCCTCATGTCGAGTAACGCGCCAGGACGAAAAGAGAAACCTCGCTCATCCGCATCGATCTGGTGGGACGACACCCCAAGGTCGGCAAGGATGCCATTAAAACTGCGGTCGCGGAGCTTCGGCAGGCGGTCGATCTCGGCAAAATTACCCCTGATCGCGAGAAAGCGGCCTGACGTCTCGGAAGACGCCAGCCGCTTTCGTGCTTCCAGAATCGCCGTCTCGTCGCGATCGAGCGCTACGACGGAGGAGCCCGAGGAGAGGAGGGCTTCACTATGCCCTCCTCCGCCCAGGGTGCAATCGAGTATTTCTTTCGCGCCGGAAAAAAGCGCAACCACCTGTTCGACCATGACCGGCGCATGGTAGGACGAATCCCACCGTCCGGCCGAGGCATCTGTCACTTACAGAAGCGCTTCACCTCATTGTCGACGGCGGGCGTGAACTGCGGAATTGCCGTCATGAGCTGAGCCGCCTCGTTCGGGTACTTCTGCCCACCCGCCGGGAGGTTCATCGAGGCGAGATTGAACGCGTCGCGAGCCGTCCGAGCCAGGTCGCAGCTCTTCTTCTCGTTTGCGTCGATCGTCGCGCTCTGGCCGAGCGAAAAGGCGCTGGCGCCTAGCAGGAACTTGGCGTCAACGGAGCTCTGGAGCTGATCGGAGAGCTGCAGGAACCTGATCGCGCGCTGGAAATCGGCCCGGTCCTTTGAGCCTTGAGCAGTCTTGTAAGCATCGCTGCCGGTCTTGAGCGCAATCTGCGAAAGCGCCGCCGGATCGACCCCATTATTCTTGGCCGTCTGAAGCGTGTTTGCGAGATCGTCGTACTGGTTCATCGCACCCTGAATCGTTGCGAGCAGGATGTACCCATTGGGGTTCTTCGGGTTTGCCGCAACGGCCTTTTTCGTGGCGTCCAGCGCCTGCTGCAACTGTCCCGCTTTATAAAGAGCTTGGGCGTTGAAGAGCTGAAGGTTCGGATCGTTCGGGAATTTCGCTACTCCGCGAGCGGCTGCCTCAGCCGCCTTTTGCGGTTGGTTCAATGCCGTATATGCACCAGCAAGGCGGCTGAAATAGTCCGCCGTTGCGGAAGCCGTATCAACTCGCACCATCTCGTTTCCGATGTCGACGGCCGACTGGTACGTGGCGGCACGACTTGCCGTCACAGTGTCGGCCGCAGCCGCGTTCAGATAGACGAGCCAGGCGAGGTTCAGTAGCGCGGGATCGCCTGGGTTGTTCTGCAGAAGATCACGCACGAGAGGCACCGCCTGTCCTGCCCGCCCCATTTGCCCGTACTCGCCGACAACGTCCTGAATCAACTTGATGTTGGTCGGGTCAGCAGCCGCGAGGGAACTCAAAACTTCGAGCTCCTTCGTGGTGTCGCTCTTCGCACGATAGAGTTCGGCGAGGCGCCGGAGCGCGACGATGTTCCGCGGATCGCTGGCGCGAATGCGCTCCGACACGGCGATGACCGAGTCATCCATCTTTAGCGCCGCGTATGCATCCACGAGACATGCAGCCGCAATGTTCGCATTTGGATAGCCAGCCATCGCAGAACGAGCTGCGGCGACCGCTTCCTGGTACTTGCCCTGCGCGACGTCATTGTGGCAGGTCTCTTCACCGGCGAGCTGACGGCGGGCATCCTTGATCGCCTTGGCTACCTGACTCGCTGCATCGTCGAGCTTTGCCGCTTGCGCGCTGGGAAGAACCTGGCCGCGGGTCATGTCACGCGAAATGATGAGCCTCGAGTCGATCTTGTAACCCGTCGGCGTCTTCGTCACGGTGCCCTCGAGGTACTGAGGTGCCCGGACGAGCATCGCGAGGGCTCTGGCATCACCTGGCGCAAGCGCTTCCGTGACGCTGTAGCCCGAGGACTGCAGACTGTTGTTGATATCCGCTTTCGGAACGACGACGAGATCCCGGATATTGGTCTGCTTCTGGAGCTGATTGCGAATCGCCTCAGCCGCCTGCACACCGAGAGTCTTGTCGGAGCTCTGGAGAGTGGGAATCATGACCCGGTCCCCGGTGCGCTGATTCTGCGCAACCGCCGGCAATGCGGCGAACGCGAGCCCAGCGACCGCGACGAGAACGAGCCGTGAATGACGTAGACGTGCCTTCAATGGTTTAACCTCCGAATCGGTAAACATTCCTACCCCACCTGCCGATCTGTGGGTCCCTGAAATCTCGAGTGGGCGAGGAGGGACTCGAACCCCCGACATCCTGCGTGTAAGGCAGGCGCTCTAACCAACTGAGCTACTCGCCCGGTGCAGAAAC
>CADDZN010000167.1 GCA_902812375.1 bacterium
GTTGCAGTTCAGCCTCTGGACCGACTCAAGGAGCTACTGCCACCCCCCACGGCTGGTGCCCAACCTTGACAGTGCCGATCACTTTCCGCGTGCGGGTATCGATCACGCTCATCGTATCGGAAAGCCCGTCGGCAGTGTACACGCGCTGCCCGTCGGGCGACACTGCGATCCCCCACGGTCGACGGCCCACTGGAATACGTCCGACTACCGTGTTGCGGTCCGCGTCTATTACGGACACTATGCCTGCATTCCCGTTCGCGACGTAAACCCACTTGGCGTCGGGCGATACTACGACACCAACCGGTTTTCCCTGTCTGCCTTCCAGAGGGATCACGCGCAGGATTGCGTGCGTCATTGCGTCGACTACCGAGAGCGATCCACCGATCTCCGCCGTTACGTAAGCGCGTTTTCCGTCGGGTGAGAATGCGACTGAGCGGGGCCTCACATCGACCAGAAAATTTGCGACTACTTTGTTCGCCCTCGTATCGATCACTGAGACACTGTTGCTCGTCTCGGCCGTCACCCAAACCCAGCGTCCGTCCGGAGTGACGGCGACACCTTCCGGCTCGATCCCGACGATGAGGCTTTTCAGCATCTTGCGAGTGGCGATGTCCGTGGCGGACGCCGAGCTGCCGTCCTCATTCGCGGCGTAGAGACGCCTTCCATCGGGGGTGATTGCAAAGCGCTCGGGATCGCTTCCAACCGGAAACATGGCATCGATGCGGCCAGACGCCACGTCGATGGAGACGATCCCATCCCCACTGGTCTGGATTCTCTTCTGAGGATCACTAAGCGCAACGAAGATGCGTTTTCCATCCGGGCTGAATGCAATCCCGCGCGGACGCTGGGGCATCGCGATCGTTCTGGTGACTCGGAGCGAAGCCGCGTCAACAAGCGAGATGGTGTGGCTTGCTTCGTTGCTTACCGCGATGAGCGCGCCGCGCTGGGCGAGAAGGTTGCTCGCCGGCGCGAGTAAGAGTATTTGAGTCAGGCATACCAGGATTCTCACTTGCCGCCCCAGTGACACGCCGCGCCTGTCGTTCCAATCAAGGCATCGAGCGCGCGATCACTCGCAAGTGTTTCGGAATCGTCCGGGGGGGCATCCTCACGCACTGCGCGCAACTCCGGCACATCCTCATAGGACTGAACGCGTCGTCCACCCGTAGTCTTCGTGACTACTATATAGAGAGGCTGACGGAGCTGGTGGTCCGCGAGCCGAAAGGTCAGCGGCCAGCCCTTATGCCCGTCGAATTCCGTTGACGGGGATTCCAGATACGCGAGGAGTCTTGCAGGCGCGGCCGATTGCGCGCGCAGGGCAGCATCCGCGGCGATCTTCACCGCAGCCCACCCCGCCCATGCATTGCCATCCATGCCTTCGTGATATTTGTCCCGATAGCGATCATTGAGCTGACTCGCGCCGAATCGCTGCAAGCCGGGTCCCCATAAGACTACAGAGTGAAGTCTCGAGGCGTTCGTGTACATCGCATCCGTTGCTTCAATATGAAACGTGAAGCGACGACACGCAGAGCGCAAAGATTCGGCGCGCGAAGCGGTGTTCAGGAAAATCACGTGCCGCGATTCCGCGAGACGCGACAGGGCGTCGGCGTCGGCTGCCGAAGCGCCAATCAGAATCTGTACCTTACGCGCGGATAACAAACGGCTCGCGGCGGTAGTCGCTGCTTCGCCCGTTCCAAAGACCTCGAATAGTTGTACATCGCCCCCGAAGAGAGCGGCGGTCTGATTTGCTTCCGTGGCGCCAAGCTTTACGCCGCGCTCGATCGAAGAGACGACCGGAAGATCGACACTGGTGGCCGGCGTGATCAGCCCGATGCGCAGATGGATGCTACCCTGACCCTGCGGGCAGGCTGTGGTCGCGCCAAGAAACGACGTCACGAAGAGAATAGTGAACGACCGAGCCATCGGTGGTAGTCGTTTACCGTACACTGCGTCCATCACTTCCGCAAATGGAATGACGCGGGTCTGGACAAGCATTTCTATCCGCGTTGCAATTGGTCCTTCGGAATACTTTCTGCATTGTCCGTTCGCCCAGTCAAGGAAAAACATCTTCGAGCGTTCGCTCGTTTTCTGTGCAAGTCGAGTGCGACGCGACGATGGACTTGGAGGAATGATGGCGCGAAGGCGGCTAGCTGTTCGTTCTTCTGTATGTAGATCGTATTTACCTCTCCTTGCACTCGGAGCCGCGCTCGCTTGCTCCAAGCAGAAGGCGCCAGACGAAGTCGCACAACAAGGCCCATCGCCAGCGATGACGCCGATGGCGGGAAGGAGCAATGGCGGCGCGATAGCAAACGAGGCCGAGGACGGGCAATGGGTGCGGCCGGCGAAGAACTACGCGAGCACTCGCTTCAGCGGCCTGGGTCAGATTACCGCCGATAATGTGAAGAACCTGGGCGTGGCGTGGACTTTCTCACTGGGTGTTCTGCGAGGTCAGGAAGCCGCGCCGCTAGTCGTGAACAACACGATGTACGTCGTGACGCCGTTTCCGAACATTCTCTACGCGCTCGACCTGACGAAGCCTGGCGCGCCAATGAAGTGGGAGTACAAGCCAGGCCCGATCGCGGCTGCGCAGGGCGTCGCGTGCTGCGACGTCGTCAATCGCGGCGCCTCGTACGCCGATGGAAAAATCGTCTACAATACTCTCGACGATCAGACGGTTGCGGTGGACGCCAATACCGGCAAAGAGGTCTGGAAAACCAAAGTCGGCGAGATCAATCTCGGCGAAAGTCTCACGATGGCTCCGCTCATCGTCAAGGACAAAGTCATCATCGGCAACAGCGGTGGGGAGTTTGGAATTCGCGGATGGCTCACGGCGCTCGATCTTGGCAGCGGGAAAATCGCATGGCGCGCCTACCACACCGGCCCCGATTCGGCGGTCCTCATCGGAAGTCGATTCAAGCCGTTCTATGCTGCTGATCGCAAACCAAATCTGGGCGAGAACACATGGCCTGGTGACACCTGGAAAATTGGCGGCGCCGGAGCCTGGGGCTGGATCTCGTACGACCCCGACCTGAATCTCATTTACTACGGCACAGCGAACCCTGGTCCGTGGAATCCGGAGCAGCGTCCCGGAGACAACAAGTGGAGCTCCACGATCTTCGCGCGCGATCCCGACACTGGCGAAGCGATCTGGGCGTACCAGTTGACGCCGCACGATGTTCACGACTACGACGGGATCAACGAGAACATTCTTCTCGATCTGCCTTTCAACGGACGCACCCGGAAAGTCCTCATTCGTCCGGAACGGAACGGCTACATATACGTGATCGATCGAACGAGCGGCGAGGTGATTGCCGCTGACCCCTACGGCTATGTGAATACTTCCACCGGGGTCGATCTCAAGACGGGCCGCCTCAAGGTTGCCGAAGAGAAAGATCCGAAGATGGGAAAGGTCGTTCGCAATATCTGTCCGGCCGCGCCCGGAGAAAAAGATTGGCAGCCTTCCGCGTTCTCTCCGGTTACAGGTCTTCTATACATTCCTCACCAGAACCTGTGCATGGATGTTGAATCCGTCGAAGCGAACTACATCGCCGGTACGCCGTTCGTCGGCATGAACGTGAAGATGTCGCCCGGCCCGGGTGGCAACCGTGGGTTCTTCGACGCATGGGATCCCGTCGCACGGAAGCTCGTTTGGCGGCTCACCGAGAACTTTCCCGTCTGGAGCGGTGCGCTTGCAACGGCCGGCAACGTGGTGTTCTACGGCACCATGGACGGGTGGTTCAAAGCCGTCGACGCCCGAAGCGGAAAGGAGCTCTGGAAATTCAAGACCGGCTCGGGAATCATCGGCCAGCCAATGACCTACCGCGGGCCCGACGGAAAACAGTACGTCGCGATTCTCTCGGGAGTCGGAGGATGGTCAGGCGCGATCGTGGCCGGGGGCATCGACCCGCGCGATTCGTCCGCCGCGCTCGGGTTCGTCAACGCTATGACTGACCTTCCGGGCGCTTCCACCAAGGGCGGCACCCTCTATGTCTTTGCGCTGCCCTGAGATGTGGCGCGGCGCTTCTCGCGCGGGTGCGGTGGGCCTCGCCCTCCTCTGCCTAACGGCACTTGCGTGCGAGCGTGCGCGAGCGGCGACCAAGACGAGCGAGCTCAGGGTGTGCTCCGACCCGAATAATCTGCCCTTCTCGAATGAGCGCCAGCAGGGTTTCGAGAACAAGATCGCGGAGTTAGTCGCTCAGGATCTCAACGCTCGGCTCACCTACACCTGGTGGGCGCAGCACCGGGGTTTCGTGCGCAACAGCCTCAATGCGAACGAGTGTGATCTTCTCATCGGCGTGCCAGCGAGCTTCGAGAGAACCATCAACACCGTTCCGTACTACAGATCGACGTACGTCTTCGTCACGCGGCACGACAGACCTCTCGATATTCGCTCCTTCGACGATCCCGCTCTCAAGCGGCTGAAGATCGGAGTGCAGATGATCGGCGATGATTTCACCAACACTCCACCGGCGCACGCGCTCACGCAACGGAACATCGTGCAGAACGTTCGCGGTTACAGTGTGTACGGCGACTACCGTTTGCCCAATCCTCCGGCGCGAATCATAGACGCCGTCGCCAAGGGCGAGGTAGATGTAGCTATCGCCTGGGGACCACTGGCCGGCTATTTCGCACAAAAGGAGCCAGTCGCGCTCGATGTTACGCCCGTTTCTCCGCAGATCGACCTGCCATTTCTCCCATTCGTGTTCGACATCTCGATGGGAGTTCGGCGGAGCGACACGGCGCTGAGAGACAGGCTGAATACCATCATCGCCCGCAGAAAAGAGGACATCGACCGGATCCTCGCGCAGTACGGAGTGCCACGCGTTGACGCTACTCAGGAGAGTCCAGCCCCATGAACGCCGACCGCAGGACGCGAATAAAGCTGGTGGGAGTGGCGTCGCTTCTGGCGCTATCATCTCTCGTTGCGTGCAAGCGCGAACAGCGCCGCTTCCGCGAGTCTCCACCTGCGGCAACATCCGCGAACAACGTTAGCATGAGCGAGCTTCAGCCCGGGCCCGCCGTAACGAACGTGCAACTCCGCGATCCGTACGAGGACAACGCGTACGCCGTCGCCCAGGGAAAGCAGCTTTTCGACCAGATGAATTGCTCGGGCTGTCATTCTCATGGTGGTGGCGGCATCGGTCCGCCGCTGACGGACGACGAGTGGATTTATGGTAGCGATCCCCAGAACATTTTTTCAACGATCGTCGAGGGCCGGCCGAATGGAATGCCATCATTCCGCGGTAAGCTCGCCAATTATCAGGTATGGCAGCTCGTTTCCTACGTTCGTGCACTCGGCGGACTTCAGGGAAAAGCCGTTCGCACCACTCGTGACGATCATATGATGTACAAGGAGTCCGAGCAGGCGCGCGACAAGGGCCATCCAACACCAACCTTCGTCCCGCCGACGTCGGTCAAGCAATGATCGCAGCGCGAAGTCGCGTGCGTCTGGGAAGTTGGTGGTTATCGCCTCACCTACTGACGATGACGGTAGCGATGGCGTCGACTGCCTGTTCCGGATTCCAGTCAGTGCTCGATCCGAAGGGTCCGAGAGCCGAAGCCGTCTCCAAGCTCCATTGGACGCTCTTGAGCATCGCTACCGTTGTCTACGTCATCGTGATCGCGGTGCTTCTGTACGCGCTGTGGTACGCGTCACACCGACCGCTGCCGGCCGGTGATCATCCCTATCGCGAGACACCGGACCAGGCTGACACGATGAAACGCGGTGTGATCATCGCCGTCGCGGTTACCGTAATCGTCCTCATCTCCTTTGTCTTTGCCAGCGTGTCGACTGGGAGCACGCTCGGCAGACTGGGTGGTACCAAGCCACTCCGAATCGATGTCGTTGGCCATCAATGGTGGTGGGGCGTCACCTACAACGATCCCGACCCCCACAATCAGTTCGAGACCGCCAACGAGATCCACGTCCCCGTCGGCCGCCCCGTGCTGATCAAGATGACATCGCAGGATGTGATTCACAGCTTCTGGGCGCCGAATCTTTCGGGCAAAAAAGATCTCATTCCGGGCCACCAGACGATCACGTGGTTCAGGGCGGATACAGCCGGCGTGTATCGCGGGCAGTGCGCGGAGTTCTGCGGCCACGAGCATGCGAAGATGGCGTTCTTCATTGTGGCGGAGCCGACGCTCAAGTTCGAGAGCTGGGTGCAGCAGCAGCGCGGGGAAGCACAAAAGCCAACGGACTCCCTGCAGGCGGCTGGCGAGCGCGTATTCCTCAATGGGCCGTGCGCGATGTGTCACACCATCAGTGGCACTGGCGCGGGAAGCAAATTCGGTCCGAACCTCACGCATCTCGCGAGTCGTCTCACAATCGCCGCTGGTACGCTGCCCAATACCACCGGCAATCTCGCTGGCTGGATACTCGATCCGCAGAGCATCAAGCCGGGCGTCAAGATGCCTCCGAACAGGATCGATCCGCAGTCATTGCAGGCGCTTCTCGCTTACCTGGAGAACCTTAAGTAATGACCCACGCTGACGCGCTTCCCCTCGCACCCGAGCCTGACGACGAGCGCCCGAAGTTTCTCACGCCGGCTTACGAAGACGAGATTCGCGCGAAGCTCACGAGCACCTGGAAAGAGGATTCGGGTCTGTGGGGCTGGCTCACTTCGACCAACCACAAATCGATAGCGAAGCGCTACATCGTCACAGCAATCATCTTCTTCATTCTTGGGGGACTCGAGGCCGGCATGATGCGCCTGCAGCTCTCGCGACCCGAGAACAGGTTCATCGGTCCCGATCTGTACAACCAGATCTTCACGATGCACGGCAGCACGATGATGTTCCTTTTTGCCGTCCCGGTGATGGAGGGCATCGGACTTTGGCTCGTCCCGCTCATGATCGGTACGCGCAACGTCGCGTTTCCGCGCCTCAACGCGCTCGGCTACTGGATGTATCTCTTCGGCGGCTTATTGCTTTACGGCGCGTTCTTCGCCAACACCGGACCCGACGCCGGGTGGTTTGCCTATGTGCCGCTGTCGGGTCCTGAATACACTCCGGGCAAGAGGATAGACGTCTGGGCGCAGATGATCACCTTCACCGAAATCGCGGCGCTCATTGGCGCGGTGGAGTTGATCACGACGATCTTCAAGCAGCGTGCTCCGGGGATGTCGCTCAACCGAATGCCATTGTTCGTCTGGGCGGAGC
>CADDZN010000168.1 GCA_902812375.1 bacterium
CTGTAAACACCGCGCACCCAGCGAGCCCGCGTTCCACGAACATCGAAGTGGGCAAACGGGCCGCTTTTGCCGGAATAGGCGTAAAGTCCGGTCCCGCCGACCAGCTCCGGATAACGCGCCTCGACCCGCTCGACAGCATCCAGAATCAGCTTCACGTCCGCGAAGTTGACTTTGTGGTCGCCATTCAGGTCGGACATCTTGCCGTTGCCGTCCTGGTCGATGAACACGTCGGCCGCATCACCGAACTGGTGGCGGCTGTCTCGGGCGCTCCCTTCGTTCCGTACCGCGGCATTATGTGCAGGAGTTCGGAAGCCTGAACGAACCCGCATGCCTTCAGCGTTCACGCCATGGTCGTTCAGATCTTCGATTACCAGCTCGAGCTTATCGAGCAGCGGCTCGCGGAGAACAACATATTTCGGCCAGACATCTTTCTGATCGTGGGACACGAAGTCGCGTAAACGGAAATGCTCGGAAACGCGGGTATCCTCGTTTTCCGGTGTCACCTCGATGAAACCGTCGGGATTGCGGTAGGCCTCTGAGCGGAGCCGCCCCTTTTCCTGTGGCCAATACCCGAGTCGGTAGCCATTCAGCCAGGCTTTCACCTTCTGACCAAAAGACCGCATGGTAAACACGGTCTCTACGCCGGCACTCGGCCCACTCTGAACCGACGCGCTCGCTAGCTGCGCTCCGGGCAACGAGGCCAGCGATATCCAGTCTTCAGGCAGAACAAAGCGGGCGAAGACTTTTCCGCTCAGGCCCGTCCCCTTCTCTCCGGACGGTGAGAGGAGTGGCTTGTCGTCGACAACGCTGTCTTCGGCAGCGACTTCCGAACCAGAACCGACTGCGACAACGGGCAGGGAGTCAGCCTTGTTCGCCACAGTGTTCGAGCTTCTCCGCTCACCGTGCGACGCGAATTGCAGCGCATGTGCTGGCACCGGCGCGAAGGCAGCGGCAAGAGCCAGTGGCAGGATTGCGGCTAAGCTGAATCTGTGGCGAAGCTGGGTCATCTAGGGCTCCTCTTCGGTAGCTCGACTGACATGACGCCGCTCGCGCGGCGCGGTAGTCTCGGGGCTTTGCGTCCCCGCCTTTTGGCGGGTTTGCCGGTTGTCGGAGGCGCCCTATATGGCTGAGCTGGGCGCGAACAATAAAATGACTGTCCTGCTCAGCAGAATGTAACTGCTGAGCTTGCCAAATTTCAACAGGTTGCTTGAGCGGAGGGTATCAACGCATTGAGCCGTAATACCTTAGATACAGGCACTTAACAATTTAGATTCTGCGGCCGCCCCTGAATTCTGTTGATTCCGGCGTGCTATCGCTCTGCCGACTTTAGCGATACGGTCTTAGCCAGACTCTCTCGCCCGCCCACCTGGGTGACATACTCCCCGATCACATCGGTCCCTCGCACAGTTCCAGTCAGCGTTTGCTCGCCCAGCTTGGAGCCAAGCTTCCAGGTCACCACCGCGTGTCCCTTCGCGTCACTCACTGCCCGCGCGGGCGTCACCGTTCCTGACTTGACCGAAAAAAACACTCGCGCATCGGGTACTGGATTCCCATAGACGTCGGTCACTAACGCCAGCAAGCGCTTGCGCTTAGCTGAATCCCTGGAGTGGGCTTCACCCGGAGCATCGTCAAAAGCGAGGTTCGCCGGAGCTGCCGGTGTCGCATGCGCAACCATCTTGAGGAGCTTTTTGACGCCGTCCACGTGGACCGCCAGGGAGTACTCGCCGGCCGAGCGACCCATGGTCCAGCGCGTGCTTGCATAACCGACCGAGTCTGTAGTCAGTGCCGTGTCCGACAGCGCTCCTCCCGATGCAGCTAAGGTCAGCGACGCACCGCCGACGGGACTTCCGTTCTCGTCAACAACCTTTACTACCAACGGCTTAGGCAACTCCGCGCCTGCCGCTCCGCGCTGGTTATCGCCGGAGCTCGCAACGATGTTGGCAGGCGGGCCCGCCAGCGCCGTAGCGGTGATAGTCACCGGCGAGATTCCGAGTCCCGACCCATTGCCAACCTGCGCCCGTACGTGTTGCTCCCCAGTCTTTTTCCCGAGGGTCCATCGCGCTCCGGCGATACCAAGCGAATCGGTCCTCGCATTGGTGCCGACGACTGAACCATCCACCGCCACCCAACGCACCGGCACGTCTGGAAGGACCCGGCCAGTCGAATCCGTAACGCGTATCGCCACCGTATCTGCGACCACGTCCCCAGCGTGCGCGCTCAAATGGTCGACGAGGGCCACGACGCGGGTATTTGCCGCGACTGGATCGGCTTCCGCCTCGATGGCAAGCGCGCTGTCGACATTTTCGACACTCGCAAAGAGCGTCTGACGGCCAGGGTCCGCGCCTAGAGTCCAATTGGCGCGCGCACGACCGTCGGCGTCCGTGACGACGCTCGCGGGGTCGACTGAGCCCTGGCCATCGACAACCCTGAATGTGACCCGCTTTGCCGCGGCGGGTCCACCCTTTTTGTTAGTGGCGCGAACGACGACCGGTTGCGCGAGCGCCTTCCCGGCAGGTGCTCTTTGACTCGAGCCGGCAACCAGCGCTATCGCCGCCGCGGGGGTGACGACGGAGACAGCGCTTCGAGCGGACACGCCATCGATCTTTGCCGTGAGTAGGGTCTTACCGGCATTTTTACCGGTGAGCACCCCAGTGCTGTCGAGCGCGGCAACCGCGTTGTCATCTATATGCCAAATGGCGTCGAGCCCATTTATCGCGTGGCCTCTGGCGTCGATCGCTCGAGCCTTGAGCTGAAGCTCAGCGCCCTCGGGCAGAACTATAAGACTATCCCCTGTCGCTCGCCCCACTTCCACCGAGGTCACGCGCTGCCGGACAACAATCGTCGAGTGGGTGACCAGCTTGCCGACCACAACGCTGACGATTGTGCGGCCGGGACCATGCGCGATGACGGACCCGTCCGCCAACACCGTTGCTATGCTGGAGTCCCCAGTGGTCCATGTTGGACGAGCCCCGACGAGGACGCTCCCATTATTGTCGGTTACGGTAGCCGCGTAGTGCACGGTGTCGTCGATCGCGTATGCGGTGTCGATAGCCGGCCGGAGACCTACCCATGCCGCTCCCAGATTTCCGATCGACTGATGCGACTCGGAATGGCCGATGACTCCATAGGAGTACAACGCGGTGAAAATCGACACCAGCGCTGCACCCGACGAGGCTGCGAGGGTAACGACTTTTCCTACGTGACGAAACCACATTGATTTTTTCGCGGCGTTGGCGGTGTGATCCATCGTTTAATGGACTGAGCTCAGCCGTACGCGGTCACGTCTTTTTCGCTGCGATTCCCTTCATTGGGGCGGTCGGAGAAGCCTGAATATTGCTTTTCTAGCTGTCTCTAGACGTTTTCCGCTTTAACCGACCAGGAATGCAGCGTTCGCCGAGCGCGCCAAACTTCATTTTCGCCACAGGCATCGAAAACAGTTGCCCGACTATCGGGCCCGAGCGCAAACGTGTCGATGAAATGGAGAAGTGCGGGCACTACAAGAAGTGGAAGACTGACTTTGACCTGGTTGAGAAACTGGGCACCACGTTTCTTCGCTATGGCCCGCCAAATCCATACTACCTGGCTCGGCGATGGACGGTATGACTGGGCCATCGTCTTCCTGGCGTCGGACGAGGCGAAGTTTATCCAGGGCGCCGCGCTGGTGGTGGGTGGCGGGAGGCTCGATCGCTTATAGAATCCGACGGCACGAGGGCGATGGGCTAACAGATGCTACGGACTGCGGACAATTCGGCTCCGCGCGCTATTCCGGCATCTACAAAACGGACGGGGTGGGATTCGAACCCACGGTACGCTATTAACGTACACACACTTTCCAGGCGTGCGCCTTAAACCACTCGGCCACCCGTCCTTCCGTCAATTTACACCTGCTCCGCCGGCTCTCGAGCACCGAGGAAATGCGGACCCCTGGTTAAAAAAGTTCCCTCGGCACCAGGTGTTTCTTCTGGCCCGCGTTCTGCCTTTTCGGGCCCTTGGTTCCTCTTTTCAAACCTGTGCGCGGCAGAGCTGAGGAGCCCTCCGGCCGCGCTTTGTCCGTCCCTCAAGGAGCACCAAAATGTCCCTGAAATCCACCCTGTTTGGGGTTGTCGCCGCAGCGGCCATGGTCACCGTCGCTGTGCCCTCCACCTCGGCCGCCCAAACGCAGAAAAGCGGCCAGGTCACCCGCGGCAACGTGATAGCCGCACTGAACAATATCGACGCTCAGATCACGAAGCTCAACGCCCTCAACAATCTTACTATCAGTCAGGTGAGAGTGGTGAACGTGCAGAATCTCTTCAACAAGAACAACGTCAATGTGCTGAACCGCGCATTGAACAGGAACCGCACGAAGATCCTCAATCTCAGAAACGTCCTCAACAACAATGAGGTGATCAAGAACGCGCTCAACAGCAACAATGTTGCGCTCGATCGAGTGATCGCGATCAACGTGCTGAGCGGTGG
Source organism: bacterium (assembly GCA_902812375.1). Classification (GTDB taxonomy): domain Bacteria; phylum Gemmatimonadota; class Gemmatimonadetes; order Gemmatimonadales; family Gemmatimonadaceae; genus UBA4720. The sequence goes on from CADDZN010000168.1 coordinate 4,459, forward strand.
TGGCGGTGTTACCGTTTTTCGGCAATAAGGTCCGCGTTGGAACAAAAAGGAGGCTAACGCGGGTTAGCCTCCTTTTTTTCCGCCAACCGCCGGTCGATTTCGCTCTATCCATTCGAACCGCGGACAAGTTGGCACCGCGTGGTATAAGAAGATGCTATACGGACAGGGAGAGATTCGAACTCTCGATACCGGGTTCACCGGTATGCCGGTTTTCGAGACCGGTGCCTTCAACCACTCGGCCACCTGTCCTGCAGCCTTTGAAGGTATCCGGAAAGAATGGCTTCTTCAACCCGAGGCTTTACGACTATCTGAAATGCCTGAACGACCCTAGGAAAGCCGGAGTAAAATCGTAGCTGCTCCAGGAGGGATAGAATGGACCTCATCGAAATCGTGCTCGGCGTGCAAGCTACGGGATAAAAGCTCTCCGCTGCTCTCTGAAGAATTCCGCGATCAGTAGCGCGCATTCCTCCGCAAGCACACCCGCGCGGACCTCGGCGCGGTGATTGAGCTTCGGATGCCGGAGCAGGTCTCCAACTGATCCAGCCATTCCCGCTTTGTCGTCCCAAGCGCCAAAAACTACTCGGCGGATTCGGGACAAAACGACAGCGCCGGCGCACATAGCGCAGGGTTCCAGCGTGACGTAGAGAGTGCATTCGTCAAGTCGCCAACTATCGAGCTTTGAGGATGCTTCACGAATTGCCAGCAGCTCCGCATGCGCGGTCGGGTCCTGGTCTCGAACGGTTCTGTTCGTTGCCGCAGCGAGGATCGACCCATTTCGAACCACGAGTGCGCCAATTGGCACTTCGTTTCGTTTGACAGCCTCGCGGGCCAGAGCAAACGCGTTCCGGATGAATTCCTCATCCGCGGACAACTGCGACGCGCTCGCTCCGAATTCAGAACTGGGGGGCCCGCTATCTGCCGGCAAGAGCAGGCTCGCTAGCCTTCCTGAAGGTCAGCTCGCCCTTCGGATCGCGATCGACAACAATGTGGTCGCCCTCCGAGAACTTCCCCTCGAGCACCGCCAGGGCGAGCGGATTCTGGAGCAACCGCTGAAAGGCGCGCTTCAACGGTCGGGCGCCAAACGCGGGATCGTAACCTTCCGTTGCGAGCACTTCGCGCGCTTCCGGTGTCAGCTCCAGAGTGAGCTTGCGATCGGCCAGCAAATGCTCGAGTCGCTTGAGCTGTAGGTCGATAATGTGCTGGATCTCTCCCTTGCCCAGAGGACGGAAGATGATGATGTCGTCGACCCGGTTCAGGAACTCCGGCCGGAAATGCTGACGAAGAGCGTTCGTCACCTGCGCTTCGATTACCGCGCGATCTTCGCCGGTGTGCTCGAGGATATAGCTGCTTCCGATGTTCGAGGTCATGATGATCACGGTATTCCGGAAGTCGACGGTGCGACCCTGCGAATCAGTGAGCCGTCCGTCATCGAGGATCTGGAGCAGAATGTTGAATACGTCGGGGTGCGCCTTCTCGATTTCGTCGAACAGCACCACCGAGTAGGACCGCCGACGAACGGCTTCGGTGAGCTGGCCGCCTTCCTCGAAGCCGACGTAACCCGGAGGGGCTCCAATGAGACGTGCGACCGCATGCTTCTCCATATACTCCGACATGTCGATCCGGACCATCGCCTGCTCGTTGTCGAATAGAAATTCGGCAAGGGCGCGCGCTGTCTCCGTCTTTCCCACTCCAGTCGGCCCGAGGAAGATGAAAGAACCAATCGGTCGGTTGGGATCCTGAAGACCCGCGCGCGAGCGGCGTACGGCGTTGGCGACTGCTCGCACCGCTTCTTCCTGTCCAACCACACGTGTGGTCAATACCTGCTCCAGCCTCGTGAGCCGCTCGCGCTCCGCTTCCATCATTCGCGATACGGGAATACCAGTCCAGCGGGCTACGATCTCCGCAACGTCCTCTGCAGTGACTTCCTCCTTGAGGAAGCGCGCGCCACCTTCCTGTCGGCTGGCCAGCTTTTGCTCGGCTTCTTTGAGCTGCTTCTCCAATTGCGGTATCTGGCCATAGGAGATTTCCGCGGCGCGCTGAAGATCGCCGCGCCTGGTAGCCTGTTCTGCCTCGAGGCGTGCCTGCTCGATCTGCTGTTTGATCTTCGCGACGCTACCGAGAACATCCTTCTCCTGCTGCCACTGAGCCTTCATTGTGGCTGATCTTTCCTTCAGTTCGGCCAAGTCCCGCTCGAGAGCGCCGAGGCGTTCCCGGGACGGTTTATCCTTTTCCTTTTGCAGGGCCTGTCGCTCGATCTCGAGCTGAGTGATTCTTCTCTCCACTTCGTCGATTTCCTGCGGCATGGAATCGATCTCGATGCGCATTCTCGACGCGGCCTCGTCGATGAGGTCGATGGCTTTGTCGGGCAGGAATCGATCACCGATATACCTGTTCGAGAGAGTGGCAGCGGCGACAATGGCGCCATCGGTGATACGGACGCCGTGGTGCGTTTCGTACCGCTCCTTGAGCCCGCGAAGAATAGCAATGGTGCTCTCGACACTCGGCTCTCCGACGTACACCGGCTGGAACCGCCACTCGAGGGCCGCGTCTTTTTCGATGTTCTTGCGATACTCATCGAGCGTCGTAGCGCCGACAACACGCAGCTCACCGCGGGCGAGCATCGGCTTCAGCATATTC
>CADDZN010000169.1 GCA_902812375.1 bacterium
GCCAGGCCCTTCTTGGCCTGGATCGCCGTGATCGCTGCGGTCAACGTCGTTTTACCGTGATCGACGTGACCAATCGTTCCAACGTTTACGTGTGGCTTCGTACGCTCAAATTTGGCTTTCGACATTTATTCCTCAAACGATTTGTTAACTGCAAGCTCGCGATCGGGATTGAACCGATGACCTCACCCTTACCAAGGGTGTGCTCTACCAACTGAGCTACGCGAGCGGGTTTTCTTCTGCTACATCCAGCGACGCCCTCGCATCGCCTTACTGCGTCCTCGCGCTTCTGGCACCGTTACCCTCGAGAGCGGGAGACGGGACTCGAACCCGCGACATCAAGCTTGGAAGGCTAGCGCTCTACCAACTGAGCTACTCCCGCGTACGTATCAAATTGCGAACTGCGAACAACTACCTCCAAAGCACAGACGGCATTTCGCTTCCGAATACCATCCAGAAAATCCAACCCTCCAATAGGGATGGTGGGGGAAGGATTCGAACCTTCGAAGGCATAAGCCGGCAGATTTACAGTCTGCTCCTTTTGGCCACTCAGGAACCCCACCGATTTGCGCTCCTCCTTGCTCGATTGGCACCAGACGGCCATCGGAACCACTGCGAGTCGGCAGAGCTGACGGGGAGAATCGAACTCCCAACCTGCTGATTACAAATCAGCTGCTCTGCCAATTGAGCTACGTCAGCAACAAACAGCGATTTTTCATCGCAAGCCAAGTAGAATAGCCAACTTAGAGTGGTGAGTCAACCCAAACTCGGGGGCCGAGGTGGGATAGTTTTGCGATGCAGGCGGTGCCCATCTACGGGGAATTACGCAACTATCCAACAGCTATCGGAGAGGGTCGCTGACTTCGCGCGAAGCGGTGGAAAAGGTGTCGGAGACACACGAAGGTCATGAGCAGCACCAGAGGAACAAAGAGGAAGCCCATCGTGAATCCGGACAGGAAAGCCACGACAGCCACCGCGATGGTCGCAACGCCTTCTCCGAGCAAACGCAGACGGGTTCGCCAAAGAAATGCCGGCAGCGACAGCGTCAACAACGCACCACTCAACAAAATGGCCAGCGGCGGGTAGGCGGGGCTGCCGTGGCGGTAACGGATCGTCTGCACGACGGCGACCACGCCGAGCAGTGCCACCAGTGCGCACAAGGCTACGGCGATTTTTTCGAGCATGTCTGTCTGCTCGTTTTCTTCAATACGGCGCTCGACTCGTCGTGACTCGCTCGCAGCGGGAGGTTTTACGAGCGCGCTCCCGATCATCGCTACGCCGACAATCGCCGCGATCAATCCGCTCGGAATGATCGCCCGAACCAGGAGGTGGATGACTCTTAGCGAAGCTTCTTCCATTTGGTGCCTGCTGGCGTATCCTCAATCGCGATGCCGCGCCCTTCGATCTCGCTCCGAATCGCATCGGCCTGCGCGAACTCCCGTCGAGCGCGTGCGTTCTTTCGGGCCGCAAGTTTTTCCTCAACCCACTGTGCAAGTTCCGGGTCGGGGCCGGCCGCCTCCGGAATTACATCCAGCACTGAGTTGATACGCAAAAAAACTTCCCGCGCTCTCTCTAATGCACGCCGATCGACACCGTGACGGTCCAGCTCGGCGTTCGCTTTCCTGATGAAGGTGAAAAGTGCGCCGAGCGCGATGGGAGCGTTCAGATCATCGAACAGGGCGGCGATCACTTCCCTTTCAGCATCATCGGCGATCTGCTCGAGCTCTGGCGTGGCGCCTTTCGCGCTCGCGAGGCGTTCGGCGAGATCTCCAACGCGCCGCACTCCCTCCATCGACGCCTCGAGTGCTTCGCCCGACATGTTGAGCTGCTTTCGGTAGTGCGTCGAGAACACGAAATGCCGGAACGCAGCGGCGGGAATGCCTTGCTCACGTAGATCCTGAACGGTTGCAACATTGCCGAGTCGCTTGGCCATCTTGCTTCCCTCGGTGAGGAGGAACTCACCATGACACCAGAAGCGCGCGAACTGCTTGCCGGTCGCGCCCTCGGACTGGGCGATCTCGTCCTCGTGGTGCGGGAAAATCAAATCGATCCCGCCGCAATGGATGTCGAGCGTCTCGCCCAGATACTTCATCGCCATGGCCGAACACTCAAGATGCCAACCCGGGCGTCCCCTGCCCCACGGTGAATCCCACGCCGCGCCGGTCGCCTCGTCTTCGGGCTTTGCCGCTTTCCACAGGGCGAAATCCTGCGCGTTCTCCTTCGAGTAATCGTCCTGAATTACGCGGGCGCCTGCTCTCACCTCGCGCGTGTCGAGACGCGAAAGCTTGCCGTAGTCCTTGAATTTGTCGATCGCGTAATAGACGCTGCCATCGTCGGCGAGATAGGCGAGCCCGCGATCCACGAGCCGCTTGACGATTGCGAGCATCTCCGGGATGTGATCCGTCGCCCGCGGGTATACTTCCGCGTCCTGGATTCGCAAAAACGCGCGATCGGCATTGAAGGTCTGAACGACGGGTGCGGTGACTTCGCTGATAGTGATGCCTTGCTCGCTCGCTGCCTTGATGATCTTGTCGTCGACATCGGTGAGATTCATCACCTGCACGAGCTTCCACCCACGCAGCGCGATTACGCGACGAAGCAGATCCTCGAAGAGAAATGTTCTGAAGTTTCCGAGGTGAGCCGGCTTATAAACCGTCGGGCCGCACGTATACATCCGCACCGTTTTCCCATCAGCCGGCGCGAACGGTTCGATGCTGCGCGTGAGGGTATTGTAGAGACGAAAGTCGGGCATTCGCGGAAGGTAGACCCGAGGGTCTGGAGGGTCAACACGACCGCAAATGTCTTCATGCGGGCATTCTCACGGGGTCCTGATGCAGTGGGCGAGAGGGCGTGATGACGCGTCCTTCGACCATCTTTACGATGCGGCCCGCGACGCGGTGCAATTCCACGGCGTTCGGCGCGGAAATCAGGATCGTCACTCCGCGACGCGAGAGTCTGGTGAGCAGACCGACGATATCGGGATCGAACAAGAGGCCTTCGCCCCAGAGAGTCTCGTCCAGAAGAATCGCGCGGGGAGAGCCAATCAACGCCTGTCCGAGCCCAAGGCGCTGCAGGAGGCTGGCGCTCAGGTGACTGACTCGCCGCCCTGCGTGGACGTGCAGCCCAACCTCGCGTAGCGCCGCTTCTACCTGCGTGGCGCGATTTGCGGAGGATAGATCGTGAAGCGTCGCGTAGTACTCGAGAGCTTCGCGCACCGTCAAAAACGAGTAGTAGCCAGCGCGCTGCGGCACGTAGGCGAGGCCGAGCGGCACGTGGTGTCCGGTTACCTGCTCACCGAACCACGTGATAGAACCATTATCGCATTTGAGGAGGCCGGCAAGACAGAGAAGAAGTGTCGACTTTCCCGCGCCCGGTTGTCCAACCAGGCCAATGATCTCGCCCATCTCGACATCGAGATTCACCTCGCGCAGAGCTGGAATGGTGGTCGCTCTCCCGCGAGGTCCTGCGAGGTAAGTCTTCGTGAGTCCTCGAACGCGTAACGCGCGCATCGCACAACCTCGGCTCGGGTGAGCGCGAAGTCTGGCGCATCGACGGAATCATCCCGCAAGCCTTAAGTCGCGAACGAAAGCGATAACGCGCGAGCCCACTAATACCAAAGATTGCTGGATCTCGATGAGGTCCAAAGCTTGTCGCGTTTGACTGGCCACACTGCGTGAAGGTTGAACAACGCGGAAACTGGGCGGACGAAGCGGAAACAGAGCGGAGCGCTTCCTCTGGCCACTAACACCAAAGAGTTCTAGCCACCGAGACGGAAGTTTCATCCGGATGAAGCGGATTACTCGGATGCATCGGATACTGCTTTGGCTCAACGTGGCGTAGGAGAGCATCTCGCCGGGGCTAAGATCTTTCTTAGGAACAGCCGCTCGGGCCGGCTTCTTCCCGCCAGAAAGACCTCTCAATGCAAATAACAAAAAGAAAGGAGCCCTGGTGTTAGAGACCAGATCGCCATTGGGATCGATCCGCTAAATCCGATCAATCCGCTTCATCCTGATGAAACTTCCGTCTCGGTAGCTAGTCGAAGCGGGGCCGTCTCGGTGGCTTCTAACCTTTGGTGTTAGTGGCCAGAGATCTTTGGTGTTAGTGGCCAGACGGAGCGCCACAGTGTTCCAACCCTTTTGACCTTCGCGCCGTCTAAGGGTTCGTCCGGATGCGGGTCCCACTCGCCGCGCCCATAAGCCACTCGAACTCTGTTGCCATGCCAGCTCGCCTGTCAGTTCCACTCACGCTTGTTGCATGCGTCATCCCCGCGCTCACCCACGCTCAGGCAACGACCCGCTCACAGACGGACCCCCGCCCCGTCGCTCAAGCGGCACTACGGCAGGGAGAGATCGCTATCGATGGACGCCTGGACGATGCTGCGTGGGCTGCCGCGACGCCAATCACGGATCTCATTCAGTCTGTGCCGGAGGAGGGAAAGCCACCGAGTGAGAAAACCGAGATTCGGATCCTTTACGACGCGGCGGCGCTCTATATCGGCGCCCGAATGTACGACTCACTCGGCGCCAAGGGCGTCCGATCGGCTTTGGCGCGCCGCGACCAGGTGATGACTGGTGGCAACAGCCTCACCTCCGACAAGATCGCCTTGGTATTTGACACCTTCCGTGACAAGAACAGTCGCACCTGGTTCGAGCTCAATCCCGATGGCGTGAAGGGCGACCATCAGAACGGAGACCCCTCCTACGACCCAGTATGGGAGGGAGCCACGAAGGTGGACTCAGTGGGCTGGACCGCGGAGTTCAGAATTCCCTATTCGCAGCTTCGATTCTCGCGCGACCCCCAGCAGGTGTGGGGAATGCAGATCTGGCGCACCATTGACCGGCGCAACGAGCAGGACATGTGGGCGTTCTGGCGCAATAACGAGTATGGCGGCCCCGCTTACTTCGGGACGCTGGAGGGTATCACCGTCACCTCGAGGCCACGCCAGGTGGAACTCGTGCCGTACGCGACATCGAGAAGCAAGCTCGAACGCGCCCAGCCCGGAGACCCATATCACTCGAACACCGAACTGACCTACCGAGTCGGTGGCGACGCGAAAGTAAATCTGACATCGAACCTCACGCTCGATGCCACAGTCAATCCCGATTTTGGGCAGGTAGAGGTTGATCCGGCGGTCGTGAACCTCTCGGTCTTTGAGACGACGTTTTCCGAGAAGCGCCCGTTCTTTGTATCAAACTCGCAATACTTTTCGACGGGCGGCTTCAGTTGCTTTTTCTGCAGCAATGTCTCCAGCCTGAGCCTCGTTTACACGAGGCGAATCGGACGCTCGCCGCAGCTCTCGGGATTACTCTCCAGTCAGTCGGATTTTATGGATGCCGCCGACGCCACCACAATACTCGGCGCCGGCAAAGTGACCGGCCGGACGAGAAACGGCGTCAGTGTGGGGGTGCTGGACGCGCTTACGAATCGTGAGCGAGCCACGTTCAGACCCGTGGGGACCACGACCGACGCAACCGCCGAAGTCGAGCCACTAGCGAATTATTTCGTGAGCCGACTGAAGAAGGATTTCCGCGGGGGTGCGACCAGAATCGGCACGATCACGACTCTCGTAAACCGGGACCTGACTACTCCGGACGAAATCGAACGCCTCAGGTCCAACGCGCAGTCATTCGGAGTCGATCTCGATCACCATTGGGCCAACAAGGAATTTTCATTCAACTTGCAGACCGCGTTCAGCCACATTGGCGGCGACACCGCAGCCATCAGGCGCGCGCAGTTTGCCAGCGCCAGGTATTATCAGCGGCCAGGGCGCACCGAAACGACGGACGGACTGTTCTCCACCGCATTCGATCCCAACCGGCGCAACCTCTACGGCTACGGCCTTTACGCTCGGCTCGCAAAGGAGACCGGCAACTGGCTTTGGGAAACCACCCAGAACTGGCGTAGCCCCGGCTTCGAAGCAAACGATCTGGGTGTGCTGAGCCGAGCTGACTACAAGTGGATGCTGGTCAACGTTTTTAGGCAGTGGACGACGCCGGGCAGTTGGTATCGCAACCTCTACACGATCTGGGGCGCGCAACAGCAGTTGAATTATGAGGGCGATCGCAACGACGTGGATTACCATGCATGGGTGCAGGCAACATTCAAGAACTATTTGAATATGAGCACGTTCGTACTGCTTCACCCAAGCTATTACGATGAGCGTCTGACGCGCGGCGGGCCGACCGTAATTCACTATGGCTACAACATGTGGTCGACCAACTTCGGAACGGATTCGCGGAAACGGATCGTTGGCAATGCACAAGTCCAGATCATTCGGCCCGTCGACAACATCGAAGGCGGGCGGGTTGCGTACTATCCGTCGGTCACTATCAAACCATCCTCGCGCGTACTGGTCAGCCTCTCGCCCTCCCTGGATATCGACAACACCGCGCAGCAGTACGTGGCTGCGGTGGCCGACCCGACGGTGGCGGCCGGATTCGCGGGAACCCGATACGTCTTCGGACGCCTGGCGCAAAAGACGCTCGCAATGGACACCCGCGTCAACATGACCTTCACTCCGAATCTGACCCTGGAGATGTTCGCGCAACCTTTCCTCGCGAGCGGCAAGTACACGAACTTCAAGGAGTTTGCTGAAGCGAAGTCGCGTCGAATGAATCTCTTCGGAGGCGACAATGGAAGCACCGTTTCAACCAACACGGATGCGCAAACGGGGGCCGTGACAGGCTATACCATCGATCCAGACGGGAGCGGACCAGCCGCCGCCTTTCCGATCGACAACCCCGATTTCAATCTGCGCTCGTTGCGCGGCACCGGCGTATTGAGGTGGGAGTACCGTGCGGGGTCGACTCTTTACTTCGTGTGGACTCAGCAGCGGGACGGGTTCGATCAGTTTGGCGATTTCAACTTCAGTCGCGACCGGTCAGCGCTGTTTCGGGATCGGCCAACCAACGTCTTCCAGATCAAGGGGACTTACTGGATCGGAAGATGAATCGCGCTTAGTCCGGGGCTACGACACTCTTCGAGCGCGCCGACGCTGTCTTTGCCAGTACGGCCTTGCTGCTCGAGCGAGCCTTAGACGATTTGGCCGTGGTCTTTCGTCCTTTCGAAGAGCGGTGAGCCCTCGATCTGTAAAC
>CADDZN010000170.1 GCA_902812375.1 bacterium
GGCCAGAAGATGTTGCGAAGGTAGAGGAGTCGCACACGGGCCGCTGGCTGGCTCCGCTACTCGAGCGCCGGGCGCCGACGACGGATCTCTCCGCCCGATTGATGGCTAGCGAGTTTCCTGAGCCAATCGCGCAAGCCTGGCGCTGAGCGCGCGAGGCGCGAGCCGATTGGCCTGCGCGACGATCTTGTTACGGATGCCGGGAATCGCCAATCGCTTGCCGCGCATCATCGCGTCAAATCCATACTCTGAAACTGAAGCGGCGTCGGCAACGCCAAAGGTCTTGAATAAACGCGAGTTCGTCATCTCGGCGGCTTCGGCGAACGAGGTCGCCGTCGGTCCAGGACATAGCGCGGTGACTGTGACGCCCGTGTTCCGCAGCTCCTCAGCGAGCGCTTCCGAAAAGCTCAGCACGTACGCCTTGGTGGCGTAATAGACAGCCATCAAGGGGCCCGGTTGAAACGCAGCCGTGGAGGCGACGTTGAGCACGCGCCCAGATTGTCGCTTCACCATAGGCGGAACGAACAGCTTGGTAAGATGGGTGAGTGCTGAGACGTTCACCTGAATCATGTCGAGCTCGCGTTTGACATCAGTCTCAACGAACTCGCCGCCCAAACCGAAGCCGGCGTTGTTGACGAGCACGTTGATCTCGATCGTTTCGTTTGTCGCGAAATCGAAAATTGTCTGGGGAGCGTCGGGCTCCCTGAGGTCAGCGGCAAAGACGTGGGCGGTGATGCCGTACTTTCCTTCGAGCTGTCCTGCCGCTGCTTCTAGCGTGTCGCGTTTTCTCGCGACGAGAACGAGATCGAAATGATGTCTAGCGAGAACCTTCGCGAGCTCGAGCCCGATGCCTCCTGATCCGCCAGTGACGAGCGCGGTTTGGCGTGGAGAGCGGTTGAGTTTGGAAACCATGCGCAGAAGTTAGCGAAAGAAATTGGTCGCTGGATTGCTCTCGGTAAGAGTGGAATCGCTCGGTTGATTCCGTGAGTTCGACCGGCTAATTTTCGGAGCTATTCCCGAGTAGCTCAGGTGGTAGAGCAGGTGACTGTTAATCACCGGGTCGGGGGTTCGAGTCCCTCCTCGGGAGCTGTTATAAGACTCGTAGTTGCACTGACAAATAGAAGCGGGCACTTTCGTGAGAGAGTGCCCGCTTTGTTATTGCCCGATTTACTGGTGGAGCGAATTGGAAGCTTTTGCGTACCTCTCAGTTCTTCTCTCGATCATACTCGGTCTCGGTCTCACACAACTGTTGACCGCGACCGGACGACTGATCCGCCACCGCGATCGGGTGCGCGTGCACTGGTTGCCGCTGCTTTGGGCGGCCATCCTCTTATTGGTCTACGTGCAGGTGTGGTGGTCGATGTACGGCCTGAGATTTCGCGCGGACTGGACCTTCGGTGCATTCGGAATCGTCCTCGCGCAGACAGCCACGCTCTATTTGATGGCTGCGGTGGCGTTGCCTGAGGAGGTCGACACCGGCACTGACCTCGGCGCGCATTTCGATCGCCAACACCGGTGGTTCTTCGGATTTTTTCTGGCGACGCTCGTTATCAGCGTCGCGAAAGACGTCGCACTGTCCGGACATCTCCCCGATCCTGTCAACCTCACCTTCCATGCTGTCTTCGTGGTCGGTTGCCTGATCGCCCTCTTCGTCCACGGGCGCCGATACCAGGAGATATTGGCCGTGGGATTCGCTGCGGGCCTCGTCGCATACATTGCCGTGTTGTTCACGCGGCTGCGTTGACCCCGCTCGACTCCTTTGTTCTCGTAAGCTGGCTGTAGCCCATTTTTCGCGGGCTCGGCGGCTACTTCTGCTGGACGAGATTGAAATCGATCTCGAGCTTGATAGTGTCAGCGACGCTGAGCAGCACCGGCACCCGCGGCTGTTCCAGTTGGATGTCCTGGAACGTGAAGGAAGTGGACGCCGAGCCGGTCACTCCAGCGTTACCGAACTGAACGGTTCCCTTCCAGTTCGCCGGACGCGTCACGCCGTGCACAGTGAGATCGCCGGTAACCTCGACGGACGACGTTCCGGATTTCGGCAGCGGCAGCTTGATGCCGCGCACATCGCTCGGCGCGAAGGTAATCGTCGGATACTTGTCCGCCTCGAGGAGGCGTCGACGAACGTAGCCGTCGCGACGCGTCTGATCGCTGACAAAGCTGCCCGCATCGATGGTGAACTTCGATGCATCGCGAAGGACTTTTCCCGCAGCGTCGAAAGCAATTGCGCCGGTGATGCTCTTGGTCTCACCGACGGCGTCGTTCGGAAAATCGTGTCCCATGAGCTGTTCCCGAACGCGGTAGCGAGCCGCGGATCCTTCGGGCGCGAGCACGAAGCGAAGCGGTGCGTCTCTGGTCGAGAGAGTGGATTGCTCCGCGGCCCTTGATGGGTCGTGGGCCGAGGACAGTTCTCTGGCATAAGCGATCTCCGGCTCGGGCCTGCTGCACCCCGCTACTGCAACCACAGCGAGGGCGATGATTGCCGGCAGTCGGCGCTTTGACTCAAAGTTCATGAACTATCTAAACCTCAAAAATTGTTCTGGAATTTTTTGCGCGTGGTCGTCGTGTAGCGCGCTGTAGTACTACGCTGAGCTGGGTCGAAGTGTTCAGCTTCCAGCAATTGCATCGTAAACCTGGGATCGTTATGGTCCGATTTTCCCAACGGAAGCGTTCGCCCTTTTACTGATCAGACCATAGCTCGTGACATTATTACGAGGAAACGCACATGCACGCCGTCGTAAGACAAACAACGTACGATCCCGATAAGCGCATTTACGAAGCGCCAGAGTTTCAGCGATTCCAGGAGAAGCACGCGCGTTTGCCTGGCTACCGTGGCACTGTCGTCATCGACGCCGGTGGGGGCCGGTTTATCACCGTTACGCTCTGGGAGAGCCCCGACGATATGGCGGCTGCTCGCCAGACAATGACCCCGATAGTCGAGCGTTTGCTCGCCCCGTTGATGACGTCGCCGGCGCAGTTGCTTGCGATGGGCCCGGTCGTCGTCGATGATCTCACCGAAGCCCTATTAACGAGACCAGAATGAAATTCATGCTGCTGATCTACAACGACCCCGCGCTACTCAATTCGATCGCGCCGTCCGAGTTCGACTCGCGAATGCGGGATTGCCTGACCCACGCTGACGAGCTGAAGGAAGATGGCTATCTGCTCGATTCGCAGCAGCTAGAGGAACCCTCGACGGCGAAATCAGTGCGCATCCGGAACGGTCGGCAAACGATCCTCGATGGTCCTTTCGCAGAAGCCAAGGAAGTGCTCGGCGGATTCAATCTGATCGAGGCGCGCGACATGGACGAAGCGGTGCGGATCGCGGCCGAGTTCCCGTGGGCGCAGACGGGATGCGTCGAGGTGCGGCCGGTGCGGGATCTCAACGTGGTGCGGAAGAACGTCAACCATTCTTCCGCAGTCAGCGCTCACTCAACCTAGTTGATGTCGGCGGAGACCCAAGGATCGCCGGCCATCCACTGGTCATCGAGACCAAAGAGGAAGACCATTCCGCCATTCGCGAGCTCGGGTAGCACGCGTTGCGCACGCTGCGGCTCCATTGCCGGACAACCTTCGCTGCGGCCGGCCTTGTCGGCGGTTACGTAGGGCGCACCGTGCGCCACGACTCCGCGCGCGAACGCGTTATCGTTGAAGCCTTCTGACACGCCCTTCAAGCGCAAGCCGATCGAGCTATAGCCCCGCCCTCCGGAGTGGCCGTGGAAGGAGTAGGTGTTCTCAGCGAGATAGAGTCCGAGGGATGTCGCGGCGCTGCCGGACGCGTTGGAGAATCTTGTGGGCACACCATACTTCGTTGCCGACGACCCGCGTCCGTGAGCGACGGTGAACGGACCCTCGACAACCTGAAGCGTGCTCATGTCGAAGATGTATCCACGTGGCTCGGTGCTGGGGAGGCCGTAGTCGACGAAATACAGGAACGGTTTCTTCACTTCGTCGGGGTGCTGCGAGAGGAACGCGAAATAGCTGCGGAATGCCGTCTCCAGCGCTCGGGGATGACTGAGCGGATGAACCGCGACGCCCAACACGCGAACGGCCGAGTCGATTCGTGCCGAGAGAAATGCAGCGGATGTCCTTTCGTCCGAGGCGGACTTTCGCGGGGCCGCGACAAATTTCGTGGCAGCGGTGAGGACTGGGCCTGTCTTGTTCGCACCAGGCACCACGTACGCGCCGGCAAAAATGATCGCCGCGAAACCGGTAATTCCGTTCTTCAGATATCTCGCTACACCCATCAACTATTCTCCCTTGAGCGCCATTACGCTTATAGAAACGGCAAATTGCGAGAGCTGACCAGAACTCCCGAAAAATTGAATACCTTGGATTGGACGATCGAGCCAACGAAAAATCGCACAGCCGACTCGTCAACACTAATACCCCGCCGAGCCGGTGAGGTGCCAACGGCCGAGCCTGTTTCTCCGGTATTAATGCAGGCTGGACCGGGCTGAGACAAATTACAAACCATGGCAAGCCCAGCAGTCGACACGATCCGCCCGATATCTCATCGGAGCACGAACGACAAGGTGCTCGACCTCGTCCGACCTCTGATTAAACGAGGAGTCAAAGTCGCGGATATCGGCGCTGGCGAGGGATTTTTCTCGCAATTACTCGGGCAGTACGTTGAATACAAGCTGAGGCTAGCGCCGGCGGAGATAATCTCCGCGTGCGACATTTTCCCTCAGTATTTTCGCTATCCCGACGTTCCCTGCCTCACGATCTCGCCCGATGGCCGCCTTCCCTACGACGACGAATCGATCGATATCGCATGTACCTTGGAAGTCGTCGAGCACGTCGAGGATCAGTTCGAGTTCGCGCGGGAGCTGTATCGAATACTCAAGCCCGGCGGCACCGTGTTCATCAGCACTCCGAACGTTCTCAATGTGAATTCGCGCTGGAGAACTCTGCATTCCGGTTTCGCGGTGCTATTCGATCCGTTGCTCCTTTCCAGCGCTGATCCAGTCCACACGTCCGGGCACATCAATCCGGTATCGTACTACTACCTCGCTTATCAGTTGACGCGTGCTGGTTTTGGCTCGACGTCAGTGGAGTACGACCGCTTCAAAACATCGGCGAAATTTCTTCTGATCATCTGCGGGCCCGTAATCTGGCTGGGGAATCTTCTCTTCCGCCGGCGCTTGAATTCGCGGAAGCCCGATGTCGCCGCCGAGAACGCAGCGATTCTGAGGGGGATGTGGTCGCTCGAGATGCTGACATCGCGCAGCATCATCGTCATTGGCAGAAAGCCGGCGTGAATGAGAGGTCTGGTCGGGTAAGACATTTATTCGTCACGCAGGATTATCCGCCGGACCTCGGCGGAATGGCGCGCCGTCACGTTGAGCTTTGCCGCCGCTTTTCCGACGAGACAATCAGCATGGAAGTCTCGTCGGTGCGGTCCGACCAAGCCGCCAATTTCGATGCGGGCGAGACGTACAAAATTCATCGCCAGCCATTCTACTTTTCCGAAGCGAAGATCTTCACCAACCAATTGCGGTGGGCACGGTGGCTCCTGTCCCGCGATCAGAGCGATGTCCAGGTGCTGCACTGCGGCAACATCAGGCCGGTCGGCTATGCGGTGGCGCTCGCGCACTTCAGGCAGGGCAAGCCGTACCTCGTCTACGTAAACGGCTCAGACGTTCTTCGGGAGCAGATCGCGCGTCGTCAGGCGCGAAAACGCGTTGGCGCGCGGCGAATTCTTGGCGCGGCCAGTGGAATCGTCGCGACATCGAAATGGGTTGCGGACATAACGCTCGAGCTTTTGGAGCAACTCCAAATTCAGGCGCCGCCACCCGTGGGTGCATTCGATCTCGGAACGGATCCGGAATTCTTCCACCCAAAGAAAGACACCGGGCGTCTGCGCACTGCATGGGGGATTGGCGACGCTCCTCTGTTACTGACCGTCGCGCGGCTGATTCCGCACAAGGGTCAGGACATCGTAATTCGCGTGGTTGCCGCGCTGAAGGATGAATTTCCCTCATTACGTTATGCGATCGTTGGCGTCGGGCCCGACGAAGCGCGACTTCGCGATCTGGCGCGCGAGCTCAAGGTCACGGACAGAATCATCTTCGCCGGTGCTCTTCGGGACGAACAGATCGCCGAAGCGTACGCGACGGCCACCATTTACGCGGGACTCTCGAGGGTCGAAGATGTGATTTTCGCCGAGGGTTTCGGGATCTCGTTTCTCGAAGCATCGGCGTCCGGACTGCCGAGTGTAGCCGGCGACTCCGGTGGTGTCCGGTCGGCGGTCCGCAACAACGTCACTGGCCTGATCGTGCCGCCCACGGATGTCAGCGCGGTAGTCAGCGCGTTGCGGGAGCTGCTCACTAACTCAGCGAAACGTTCAGCGATGGGCGGCGCTGGCCGCGCGTTGGTGGAGAGCTACTACAACTGGGACCGCGTGGCGCGGGACACCCGGGAGTTCACGCGACGCGTGGTGGGCCGTTGACGGCGCTAAGGAACCCTATGGTTATCCACCCAACACCGCCCATTTCAACTTTGTGACTTCGCGCGGCCCTTCCCTTGCAAACGGATAGGCGCGGCCCATAACTCAACGAGGGCTCAACCCAAGAATTCGCAGGGAGACGATATGAGAACAAACATCACATTCAAAACGATCGCGCTGGTGAGCGCCGTTGCTGTTGGCTCTGCGTGCGCAGGTATCAGGAAGACAACGACCGACCTCAATCCTTCAATCAACCGCCCGCCAACATGTGCGGCCGCGATTGCTGTGTACAATAGCCGCGCGGAGGTTCCGTACGACTATTACGAGCTCGCGTGGATTCAGGCCGAAGGAAACTCGGTCTGGACTACCGATAATCAGCTCCAGCAGCAAATCCGGAACGGGGCCGCAAAGGTTGGCGCCAACGCCGTCATCGTGAATCCGGTGACCCAGTCCAAGTCCACTGTAAAAGTGCTTGGCGAAGCCATTGGGGCAAACTCCGCCACGCAAAAAGCGTCAGCGCTCGCTATCTGGATGCCGGGCGATGCCGCGCGCGTGAGACAGGCCTGCGGGACGACCTGATCGAGCTTCCCGATTGGTCGCCTTCAGGG
>CADDZN010000171.1 GCA_902812375.1 bacterium
AGCAAATGTACATCAATCCTTCCCGGATGAGCCCAAAATGATCCCTTGCGCATGATTTCGATGGTGCCGTGGACGATTACCGGAACGATTGGGACTCCAGCGGCGATCGCGAGCACAAATGGTCCCTTCTTGAATGGACGCAAGGGATACGCGCGGCCACGGGTCCCCTCGGGGAAAACGACCACGGAATTGCCTTCCCTGATTCGCTCGGCGGCAATCTCATAGGCGCCAAACGCTGCCTTCCGGTTCTCGCGTTGAATCTCGATCATGCCAGCGGACCGCATCGCCCTTCCGAAAACAGGGACCTTAAAAAGCTCGGCCTTGGCAACGAACTTGTAGCGCGGAAGTACAGTCGCAAGCGCGGGCACATCGAACCAGCTCACGTGGTTCGAAGCGAAAATGTGCGGCTCGCCTGGTGAGACGTTCTCCAGGCCGTGCACGCGAACTTTGACGCCGGCTGCCCAGAGGAGCGTTCTGGACCACCAGCGCGGCGCCTTGTCGAAGAGTCCGCCCGGTTTGTCCTTCACGCCCAACAACGACGCGACAATCACGACCGAGCCCAGCGAGAGGGTGACGACGAGCGCGGTAACGAGTGTGAGGAAGGTTCTCAGAAAGGCGATCATTTATTCCGGAAGTGGTCGAAGCCAGGCGGAGGATTCACTTTCCTGCCTTGCTCGCGCAACTCGACTCCAACAGGTCCGGCAACAACCCGGCCGATCTCCGTCAGGGCGAGCCCGAACTCGGCACGAAACTCCTCGGTGTCGATCGCCGGCGCTGTTACAACTATTTCGTATTCCTCACCTGAGTTGGCGGCCTGCAATGGCGCGACCCCCTCGACCAGGGGAATCCGGTCGAGGTCGATCTCAATGCGAACTTTGCTGGCTGCGGCAACGTGCGCGAGATCCGAAACGAGCCCATCTGAAATGTCGATCGCTGACGAAGCCCCGCGGCGCGCCAGTCCGATCGCGGGCTCGATGCGAGGAATTGGGTTTGCGAAGCGCGCTCGATGGTCAGAGCTTGGCTCCCTGCCAGCGCGCCAGGCTCGCACGGCTGCCGCCGGTCCACCGAGATGTCCGGTCACGTATACGCGTTGCCCGGGCTTTGCTCCTGCCCGCGACAACGGCTTCGCGACTGCGCCGAGCGCGGTGATGGTCAATGACAAAGTTTTTCCCGCCGATAGATCGCCGCCTACGATCGGACACAGAACGGCTGACGCGCCCTCACCAATTCCGACTGCAAGCGCGCGCGCCTCGACTCTATCCGCCTCAGGAAGTGTAAGAGCGATGACGATCCCGAGTGGACGCGCAGCCATCGCCGCGAGATCACTGAGCGCCGCAGCGGTCGCACGATAACCGATCTCGAAGTGATTGAGCCACTCGTGGAGAAAGTGCACGCCCTCCACGGATGTGTCGGTCGTGACAACGAGCTTCTCGCCTTCGGGAACAGTGATGATTGCGGCGTCGTCACCAATGCGCTGGGCCGACTTTCCCCACTCGGTAAGAAGCGCGCGGACGAGGTCGAACTCTTTTCCCGGCCCCAGATCGATGTTGCGGTTCTTGCCGGCGTTCTGCGACGTCATGCAGGCACAGCAGGCAGAGTCGCGAGGACGGGAGTGGTCAAAGGAGTCTCGGTTTCGTTCCACGCACGCGGCAACGTATACAGTACATCCTCGAGCGTAGTGCCACGAACGTATCCACAAAACTCCGCCGCGCGTCCGTGGATCCATGCAGCACAGCACGCCGCGGTGCGGGGGTCCGACGTCTGGGCGAGAATCGTCCCCACTATTCCCGAGAGAAGATCCCCGCTTCCACCGGTGCCGAGTGCCGCAGTGCCACGCGCGACCACGCAGCGCTCGCCCTCAGGCGTGAAGATCACCGTCGGCGTTCCTTTCAGGAGTACTGTGGCGCCAACTGATTTGGCCAGCTCCAAACCGATCTCGAACCGATTGTCGAGGACGTTCTGCACATCGACACCAGCGAGTCGGGAAAATTCGGCGACATGGGGAGTGAGCAGCGCCTTTCTCTCGCGCAACAAGCCAGCAAGCACGCTGACTTCTCTGTCGAACACATTGAGCGCGTCGGCGTCGAGCACTACGGGGAGTTTAGAATCACTGAGAACTCGCTCAACGAGATTGCGGGTGTCTTTGGATTTGCCGAGCCCCGGACCGATGACAATGGCCGCCGCCCACTTCGAGATCAGCTTTGCGATCTCCGATTGTTCAGCGGGCCATCTGGACGCGAGCGCAAATGGAGCGCCTCCTGTAACGCTGCCCAGATTCTCAGATGCTACGAGCGCGCGAATGAGCCCTGCACCACTCCGGGCAGCGGCGCGGGCGGCGAGCACTATCGCGCCCGCCATTCCGGGCCCGCCGCCGATGATTGCGACGTGCTTTCGCGTTCCCTTGTGAGCATCAAACGGAATTGGAGGGACCCGCGCGTGGACCCATGCTCCTTCCACCAGCCACGGAAGCTGATTGCCAACGTTGTCAGTCTCTCGCGGTCCGTTGTTCGGTGCGGCGTCGAGGCCAATATCCAAGACGACGATCTCGCCGCAGCAATCGCGGGCGACGAGCGACCCGCGCTTGATTCCGCCGAATGTCAACGTCGAATCCGCGACTACGCACTGCGAGTGTCGTCCCGTCGTCGCGTCGAGACCGCTCGGAATGTCGAGGGAGATCACACGCGCGCCCGCTGCGCGTTTTGCGTTGATCGCTGAGATGGCGTCCGCGATTGCGCCGCGCGGCTCTCCGGACGCACCGGTGCCGAGAAGCGCGTCGACGACGAGTCCGTGCGACTCGAGGCTTTTCAGAGTATCCGCGGTGCCGGGAACCCTCTGTACGAACCCGATCGCCGCGGTCTTTTCCGCCACAGCGTCCGGTGTACGGGCATCGACCGTTTCAACAACCGTGACTCGAGCGCCGGATCGAGCGAGCGCGCCGGCGACTACCCAGCCGTCTCCGCCATTATTGCCCGGCCCGGTGAACACGACGACGCCGTCGCGGATGCGGTCCGCATAGCGCCGAGAGATCTCGTTCGCTGATGCGTTCCCCGCGCGTTCCATCAGGACGCGCGAAGGAGTTCCTCTTTCAATGGCCGCCCGATCGCGCTCGGCTGATTCGGTCGCGCTGACCACCCTCACGGATGGTGGCATTGCTCGGACGGTTTGAGTTTACGCCTTCTGGGCGGTGTTCCAGGGATAGTCGCGCTCGAATGCCCTGTCGAAGTCGAACACATCGACGAACTCGTCGCGCGTGTCCTGTGGCTGACTCAGGAGAAAGCCGAGATCGACAAGCGTGAACACGATATCGCCGATGTCGACTGTTGCGGAGATTCCCCAGTACTCGAGAACGACTTTCGCCATGAGGCCGTATCTGTCGAGCGCGAGCTCGCGGCACGCATTAGCGAGCTCGATACCAGTGATGTGGCGTCGCGCAGTTAGCTGCGCCTGACACATCTCGAGAGCCGCGAGCACGAACAGATATGCCTGTTCGTGGAAGCGCGGCTCGCGGATGCGAATCCGGTCCATGATGCCTTCTCGAAATGCCAGCTCAGCCATTGCTACTTTTTTTCCGCCATTGAGGGGAAGGATTTGTAGAGCGGGAAGCGATTCGTCAAGTCGAGTACTTCCTCCTTGACTGACGACGCTATGCCGGGGTCACCGGGACTCGAAACCACCCGATCTATGAGACGGGCGATCAACTCCATCTCCGGCTCTTTCATTCCGCGCGTCGTAACCGCGGGCGTTCCGATTCGGATGCCACTCGTGACGAACGGCGACTGCGTTTCTTTTGGAACTGTGTTCTTGTTGACGGTAATCCCCGCTGCATCGAGCGCCTTCTCCGCAACCTTGCCCGTCACATCCTTGTTCCGCAGGTCCACGAGCATGAGATGGTTGTCCGTGCCGCCTGACACGATGTTGAAGCCGAGCTCGGCCAGCGCATTTGCCAGTGTCTGTGCATTCCTGATGATCTGGACGCAGTAGTCCTTGAACGAAGGGTCGAGCGCCTCCTTGAACGCCACCGCCTTGGCGGCGATGATGTGCTCGAGCGGACCGCCTTGGGTGCCCGGGAACATTGCCTTGTCGACGACCTTTGCGTGTTCCTCCTTGCACAGAATGAGGCCGCCGCGCGGCCCGCGCAGCGTCTTGTGAGTAGTGCTTGTCACGGCATCCGCGTGCGGTACGGGCGACGGATGCAATCCCGTCGCAACCAGGCCCGCGAAGTGCGCCATGTCCACCATGAACTTCGCGCCGATTTCCCGAGCGACTTCAGCAAATGGCTCGAAGTCGATGATCCGCGCATACGCACTTGCTCCCGCGATGATCATCTTCGGCTTCTGCTCGCGCGCGATTTTTTTCATCTGTGCGTAGTCGATGCGACCATCATCGCCGACGCCGTAATGGATTGCGTGATAGAGAAGCCCGGAGAAATTCACCGGCGACCCGTGTGTGAGATGCCCGCCCTGGGAGAGATCCAAGCCGAGGACAACATCGCCGGGCTTGAGGAACGCGAGATAGACGGCCGCGTTTGCCTGCGCACCGGAGTGTGGCTGCACGTTCGCGTGGTCCGCCGCAAAGAGCTGCTTTACGCGATCAATCGCGCACTGCTCGATCATGTCGACGAACTCACAGCCGCCATAGTATCGCTTGCCGGGAAGACCTTCGGCGTATTTGTTGGTGAGCGGCGTGCCCATCGCCTCGAGCACGGCCGGCGACACGAAGTTCTCACTCGCAATCAACTCGAGCCCGCTTCGCTCTCTCTGGACCTCGAGGTCGATGAAGCGCGCGATCTCAGGATCGCTCTGCGCGAGCGTTCTGGATGGCATCGACACCTTCGTCTCCTTCGCTCTCGGCGCGGCTTTGGTCTGCGGCATCAAATTGTCCTGGGTTCGAAACTTTGAGTGTCTGGAAATTACTTCTCGATAGGGTCGATCTTCTCCACGCGACGCTCGTGGCGACCCCCCTCGAATTTAGCACCCAGCCACGCCTTCATGGTCTTAACCGCGGTGTCTTCCGAGATGAAGCGCGCGGGTAGCACCAGGACGTTGGAGTTATTGTGCTTTCGAGACAGCTCACCGATCTCCGGCTCCCACGCGAGTGCCGCACGAACCCCGGGATACCTGTTAGCCACGATATCCATACCGATCCCGCTGCCGCACAGCAGAATCCCGCGCTTCGCCTGGCCGTCTGATACTTCTTTGGCGAGAGGATGAGCGTAGTCAGGGTAATCATCGGCGGCTTCCGGATTGTTCGAGCCGATATCTTCGGGCTGATAACCCATTTTCTTCAGCTCGTCGACGAGCCGATTCTTCATCTCCACGCCCGCGTGGTCGGACGCTATCGGGATTTTCTCGCTCATCGTGCCGCCGCCAGACGCTGCTCCGCGAGCCGATCCGCCGCCTCGTAGGTTGGAATGTGCTGCGATTCAGCGATGTCGAAAATCTTGAGCACGGTGTCGTAGATATCATCCGCCTTGTCGAGTGCGCGCCGGGCGTCCCATCCGGCAACCTCACCATAAACGTTAATCACCCCGCCAGCATTCGCGACGTAGTCTGGCGCGTAGAGAATTCCGCGCCGCTGAAGCTCGTCGCCGTGTCGCTCCTCCAGTAGCTGATTGTTCGCGCCTCCGGCGACGATCTTCACTTTGAGTTTCGGTATCGTCGTGTCGTTGATGATTCCGCCAAGAGCGCAAGGAGAAAAGAT
The DNA here is from genome assembly GCA_902812375.1 of bacterium. Lineage (GTDB taxonomy): Bacteria > Gemmatimonadota > Gemmatimonadetes > Gemmatimonadales > Gemmatimonadaceae > UBA4720. The sequence continues at coordinate 5,701 of CADDZN010000171.1, forward strand.
GTCAGCCTCCGCCTCGAAAATGGCGTCGCCCTCAACGATCTTTGCGCCAGTGAGCTTCGCGACGCGCGAAGCCTTCGCCGAGTCGATATCCGAAACGATCAATTTCGCACCCGCTTCGTGCAACTCCTCGGCGAGATGTCGCCCGACGTTTCCGCAGCCCTGGATCGACACAGTCTTTCCCTCGAGACTGTTCGTTCCCCAGAGACAGTGCGCAGACGCCTGGACGGCGCGAAAGACTCCGTGAGCCGTCACTGGCGAGGGATCGCCAGATTTTTCGGCCAGACCTGCGACGTGGGCAGTTTCCATATGGACATAATCCATGTCTTTGGTGCTCGTGCCCACATCTTCGGCGGTGATGTAGCGGCCGCCGAGGCTCTCGATGAAGCGACCGTGGGCGCGAAAGATCGCTTCGCGGTTCTGCGTTTTGTTGTCGCCAATGATGATCGACTTGCCACCGCCGAGCGGTAATCCGGCGACCGCGTTCTTGTAGGTCATTCCGCGCGAGAGGCGCAGCGCGTCAGTGATGGCGTCCTCGTCGGTTGCGTAGTGCCAGAAGCGAGTGCCGCCAAGCGCCGGTCCGAGCTTGGTGCTGTGAACGGCGAGAATACCTCTATATCCAACCGAGGGATCGCTGCACATCACGACCTCCTCGTGTCCCATCGATGCAAGCGTATCGAAAAGATTCATTCCGGTTCTGAGTCCAGTAGAGAGTTCATGATTGCCCATAGAGAGCTCTTGCGATCACGATCCGCTGGATCTCGGAAGTGCCCTCGTAAATCTCGGTGACTTTCGCGTCGCGGAAAAGCCGCTCGACCGGATAATCCTTGACGTAGCCGTAGCCGCCGAAAATCTGCACGGCCTGCGTTGTTACCCACATTGCAGTCTCGCTCGCCATCAACTTCGCCATCGAGCTGAACTGCCGCACGTTTTGACCTCGGTCCTTCGCGGCGGCCGCCGCGTGAAGCAGCGCCCGCGATGCCGACACGCGCATTGCCATATCGGCGAGCTTGAACTGGATCGCCTCGAATTCCTTGATCGGTTTCCCAAACTGCTTTCGCTCGCCCGCGTACGTGACGGAGTACTCCAGCGCGGCGCGCCCGATGCCAATCGCCTGCGCGGCTATTCCGAGCCTTCCGTTGTCGAGTGATTGCATTGCATAGATGAAGCCCTGCGTCTCGTCGCCGAGAAGGTTTTCGGCGGGCACGCGCATGTTGTCGAAGCTTAACTGGACGGTCGGCGATGCCCGCAGTCCGAGCTTGTCTTCTTTTTTGCCGACGTTAAACCCGGGAAGATCCGGCGTGACGATGAATGCTCCAATTCCGCGAGGTCCCCTTCGCGCTCCGCTGGTGTCAGTGC
>CADDZN010000172.1 GCA_902812375.1 bacterium
AGCTCTGACTGTAGCAACGATAGGCGGCCTCGGTCTCACCACGTTCTCGCAAGAGTGTGCCCTTCCAGCGAAGAATGTCGGCGTAGAAGCTGTGGAAGCTGTCGGGATGAAAGCACGCGAGCGCGTCATCATAGAGGCCAAGGGCTTTGGCCGTTTGCTCGCGTTGCTCTGCAGCGTGGGCTTGTCCCACCAGCTCTCGCGCCGCCTCGAGGTCGTCCCCCCGCACCTGTCTTCTGGTGCGCGTAGACGTTGCCTCCGCATTTTGATCTACTCTTTCCATTTTGCCCGTCCGGGTTCGGGCCTCGCCTTATCCTGACGCCAACATGTACCGGGAGAAGTGGTTTATAAGCCAGGTCTCTGTGTCCGGGATTGTCGACGAGCCAGGCGCAAAGATAGTCGTAGAGAGCTCAATCTCGAGAACGTGCAGGAGCTTGCTCAGGTCGAGAAGGTCATCAGAGATGTACGCACCAAAGAGCTTACTGGTCAAAGGCTGACCGGCGACCGCGGTGTACCGCAACTTTTGCGTCGCGACGAGCGGCTTCGCGAACTTGATCCCCGACGGCTCCATCTTGTACGCCACATAATTCGCGTCCGAAGTAATGGTGATGAGTGTCGGTTGACTCACCGCTCCAATCGGGAAGGTGAGCGTGAAATCCGATTGCGGGATCGCGAGGGTTCCACCCCACGGAGTAATCGTGCCCGAGACCGTGTGCGACACATGATCGTAGCTCGAGTTCCAGGCCACGGGGTGAACAGTAAGGTCCGTCGCATCCGCCACGAAACCGACCACAGAGGTGACTGTGTTCAACAGTCCGCCCAGGAGTCCACCCAGCAGTGCGTTGTCGGTGCTGCGCGATGAAACAATGGCCGTCGTAGCCGGCGTCGGCCCTGTTGGGGAGTCCGAGCACGAGAGTGCAACGAAGGCGGACAATGCGAGGAGCGGCGCGCGTAGCAATCTGGAGCGGATCATTGGTTGACTCAGGTGGAGGTTTTGACGAACGATCAGCCTGAAGCGAGCATGTAACGTGAGAAGTGCCTGATTACCCAGACCTGTGCCTCGGGAAGTCCCGTGACCGCCGAGAATACAGTGCTCGACGGCTCGAGCTCGAGCACGGGAACTTTGCCACTGAGCTGCGTGTTGTCGTCGGCTACGTAGGCAGCGAAGAGCTGAGTGCGAAGCGGAGAACCGCCGACTTCGGTGTAACTCAGTAGCTGAGTTACTTCGACATCTTTATTGAAGCGGATCCCTGACGGCTCCATCTTGTAGGCAACGTACCTTTCGTCGGACGTCACCTTGATGGTGGTGGGCTCGCTGAGTGCACCGGCGGGAAATACCATCGTGAGGCCGGTGGCAGGAATCGAGATCACGCCACCGGACACGTCGATGCGCTTGGAGACACTGACAGAGGTCTTGTACTTCCCATTCCACCAGAGCGCCTTGAGCTCGGTGGTACTCTGACTCGAGTCGTTCTCACTCGACCCGCTACCCGTGACTGCCGCGCTCCAGTTCGGGAAGTTCGCGGGCAACGGGCCTACGGAATCGGAGCAACCCGAGATGAGGATTGCGCCAGCGAGAATGCTGATCGAGCGGTTCAGGATTAATCGGAGCATGGCCAGTTGAGAGGTCGAGGTGACTGACTGGCGCCCCTAAAGCAACGCGTGTGCCGAGTATTAAGTACTTACTCCATAAGGACTTAGCGGAACCGGCATCCGGAGCTCATCCATAACGGTGTAATATTTTATTGCAGTCTGATCATTTTGTTACAGGCCGCTCAGGCATGCGCACTTGCTGTGGTTGCCCGTGATGTTTGCAACGGTCTCTTCGGCTCGTCGTTACGTCTGTCTGTTCTGCCTCTCGCCTCTTCGTTTCTCTTTTCATGGAATGGAGCAATCCGTCCCCGAAATGCGTATAACTATGTGTCAGTGGAATCGCGCTTCGCGACGAAATTTTCCTCAGTCGTTGTACGAATTGGCGTGAAACCTGTAGGCACTCCATTGTGTCCCATAGTTACACCCTTTAGCCAGATAGTCGTATGCCATTTCCCACTCAAAAAGCGCGGCTCGTAGTAGCCGCTACTACCGCTTTCATTGGCGGTCTCATCGTCGCTTCCGGAATGAACTGGACCAAGCTCGGGTTCGCGCAGAGTCGCACGAACCCAGCAGTGGTTCAGCCGATAGCTGAAGCGAGCAACGCGTTCGTATCGATCGCGAACAACGTCACTCCCGCAGTAGTGTCAATCGAAGTCTTCAGCGCGGCCCGCTCGACGCAACGCGGAGGCAGCCAGGCTCCGGTCATTCCGAACGCACCGCCCGGCATGGAGGATTTCTTCCGCCAGTTCGACATCCCACAGCGCTCGGCGCCTATGCGCGGACAGGGCTCGGGATTCATCGTCACGTCCAACGGCTACATCCTGACGAACAACCACGTCGTCACCAACTCTGATCGCGAGACGATCGCGGACAAAGTGACCGTGCGCATGATGGATCATCGCGTTTTTACCGCGAAGGTCATCGGTCATGATCGCACTACCGACGTCGCGGTCATCAAGATCGACGGAAACAACTTCCCAACTGTATCGCTCGGCAATGATGTCACCTCGCGCATTGGAGAGTGGGTACTGGCGATCGGTAACCCGCTGGGTCTGGAGAACACCGTGACCGCCGGAATCATCAGCGCCAAGGGTCGTAGCCTCGCGGATCTGATGAACCCCAACGGCACGAATCAGTACGCGATCAGCGACCTGATCCAGACTGACGCCGCAATCAATCCCGGCAACTCCGGTGGGCCGCTCGTCAATTCGCGTGGAGAGGTGATTGGCATCAACAGCGCAATCGCAAGCCCAACGGGTTACAACGCCGGCTACGGCTTCGCGATTCCAATCACGCTCGCCAAGCGCGTGATGGACGAGATCATCGCGCACGGACGCGTTCGTGTTCCAGCCCTGGGTATCCAAATCGACGAAGTTAGCCCGGAAGACGCCGCAGTCGCTGGACTGAAGGAGATTCGTGGCGTGCTCGTTCGGAATTTCCCGAGCGACGACACTCCCGCCAAGAGAGCTGGTTTGCAGCCGGGCGACGTCATCATCACGGCTGATGGACAGCCAGTCGATCGTGTCAGCACTCTGCAAAGGATCGTGCGCAATCACAATCCGGGAGAGACGATCGAGATCGAGGCGATGCGCTACGGTCAGAAAAAGACTTTCCACGTAACGCTCATGGAAGCGCAAACGGATCAACAGGTCGCGACGTCCACGACCCGCAGTACACCGGCTGGCGGCGGAAGCGTTCATCCGGCACTTGGGATCTCGGTAGCACCAGTTAGTACCGAAATGGCGGCGCAGGCCAGAATGCCGACACCGGTTCGAGGCGTCATGGTAACGGATGTGATTCCCGGCGGGCCGTCCGAGGACAAGCTTTTCCGGAACGATGTGATAACTGAAGTACTTTATCCGGCTCCGGCGCACGCGATCAACACTCCGGCTGATTTACAGCAGGAGTTATCGAGATTGAAGAACGGCGACTACATCAGCCTCCGCGTGTTTTCGCTTCAGGATCCGACGCACGCGCCAAGAATCGTGAACCTGCAGATCGACAAGTAACAGTTAGCGAAGCGGACTCGGAGAAAAGCTCCCGCGCCGCGGGAGCTTTTCTTTTTGTGGTCTGCTATCTTTGAACAGCGAGCGCGGAAGTGGCGGAATTGGTAGACGCGCTGGACTTAGGATCCAGTGGAGCAATCCGTGGGGGTTCGAGTCCCCCCTTTCGCATGGCTCATCGTCAATTCATGTCGAGGCGTTATGAAGCGAAAGAACGAGATCCCGGATTTCTCGAAGAAGAAAAAGAGTCAGCAACCGCACGGCGTTCCTGACACGACCAAACCGCAATCGCACGCGCCGCCACCACCGGTGCGCTCAACGAAGCCTCCCGCCACCTCCATGAAGTCGGGGCGCAGAGGGTCGTAAGTCGAACTTGCGAGCAAAAGAGCCGGCCTTCTAAGGCCGGCTCTTTATTCCGCCGAGAAGTGGGTGAGCCCTACGGACCGACGCTCACGGGGCCGCGGGCTTCGATCTGACGGCCGTCCCGCAGAGTCGCCTGCACTGCGAGCGATGTCGACCTACTTGTCAGTTGTCCAGCGCTGACAAGGACGGAGCGGTCGAAATGTAGTGTTAGGTCGGGCAAGCCATCCCCATCGACATCTTCCACGACGGATTTGAACGCATCGTTACCGGTGGTCGCAACGCTAATGGAGCCGATGCGCACGCTTTGGAGGTCTATGGCGGAGACGTCGATCCCGGACGTGCCAAGTATCGTAGCCACGATTTGACCACCGCCCTGCCCGCGCAGATTGATTCGGTCGGGACTCACGAGAAGGGACGCCGGAATTCGTAGCACGCGGAAAGTCGTAGCCTTGCTGGCGCTCTCGGCCCTATCCTTGTCAGTTACAGTTACAGCAACCGAGTAACTCCCCGCCTCGAGGAAAGACCGACTGGAACCGAGTGAAGAACTCTGGTCAGTGGTCGAGCCAACGCTGGTACTACCCGAGCCCCAGTTGAAGCTGTATGTCCACGGGGCATCGTTCACGCCCGCGTCACTGAACGTCGCAAGCGCGGAGACGGTTTCGCCTGAAAGAATCGTTGGCGTAGCGGTCAGGGTGTTAACCACGGGTGCAGCGTTCACGATGGTCACGACTTTCGCTTCCGAGCTCTGGAGACCCGATGGATCGCTCACGGTGAGCCTCACCTGATATGCAGCGTTGTCCGCGAACGTGTGCGTGACCGTAGCACCGGTAGCAGTACTGCCATCCTGAAAATCCCATGTGTAAGTGAGTGCGTCACCGTCCGCGTCGCTCGAGCCGGTAGCGTCGAAACTCACTGGCGATCCTTCAACGCCGCTCGTGGATCCGCCCCACACCGCGACCGGCGCGTGATCACCCTCGATTGCCTGCTGGATGTCGCGCGGAAGCTTGTTTAGAAAATCGTATCCAGTCTCCGCTTCGATTTTGTGGACCGTCGTCTTGTAGTCTTCCCACGGGTTGTTTCGAATTCCAACGGATGACGCCGGGACGCCAGTGGTGACGAGGTTTGGCATCTGAACCGCAATGACCTCGAGATCACCCGCTGAATGCACATCGGCGAGTCCTTCGCCCTTCGGCAAGACGACGGCGATCTTCCAGGTGTAATCGGGAATGGCGACGTGACCCTCACCTTTCAAGGTCGCGGGAGATGCGGCGTAATAGCCGCCGGCCATCACATAGATCTCCTTTGGAGATTCGCCGACTCCGCGCGCGCGATCGTTCAGGTAGTTCTCGAACTTCGACCAAGGTCCCTGATTGTTCTCGGCACCCTGGGGAAGGATGTTGGTGAGAAGAAACGTCGAGGCGTTCTCCTGATCAGTAGTCGTGCGCGACTCCGACTGCACCATATGTCCGCGATCGTAGCCACCATTGCGGTAATCGAAATCGACAACGTGGTAGACGTCCGCGGGCAGTGTCTGATCGGCGGAAAAGCAATCGCAACGGGGAGCGCTGCCAAATTGTGAAGCGTTGATATCCCAACTCACCCAGTTCGGACCGCCTCGGTTCTTGTTGTAGGACTCTGTGTATTGCCGCTTCGTCAGAATGAGATCGTCATTCGGATTGTTGTCCGTGGGAGTTCCGAATTCCAGGGCATTGCCGTAGTTGGCGGTGGTTGCGGCGTCGGCGGGAATGACGGTGAAGAGGATTTCGGAGTAGACACCATCCGGGGCGGTCGCTCTGATGCGAGCGGTACCAGCGGCGGCGCCAGTGATGTAGCCGAGATCGCTGACGGTAGCGATGTTCTGGTCAGAGCTGGACCAGGTGATGGCAGGGGTGACCGTCGCGCCAGTAGTCGTCTTGCTTGTGGGAAATGCTGGCTTGGTGAAGCCAACCGGAGCTTGAACGGGATCGTTGACGCTGATCGATACCGAAGCGACGTCGCCCTCATTTACGACGAAGAGCGGCGCGGTGCCTGTGACTCCATTCGAAGCCGTCGCAGTGAGCGTCGCGATACCGACGGACACGCCGGTCGCGACACCTGTATTCGGATCTACCGTTGCGATCGAGGTCGCATCGCTGGCCCAGGTGAAGGTGGTGGGGACTGGCTTTCCATCCTTGTCAGTGGCAGCGGCGGTGACTTTGAAGGTCGTTCCGGGCGTTACCCACGAAACCCGCACTGCCACTGAGGCAACTTCAGCCGGAACCATCGTCGAGCAGTCGACGGCCGGAGTTGTTGAATTTTTTGGCTCTGGCGTCGCGGGGACAGTGGGCGGGTGAGGGACAAGGAAGTCAACCTTGTTGTCGTCAGTGTCCGTACATCCCGAATTCAAGCGTATTGACGCGGTGGTGTTGCTAGGCGCGGCGGCGGGCCCGCTCCCCTCGAAGAGGCCAGCGGTGCCGTAGCCGACGAGATCAGTAATAGTTGCGAGCTTCGCCGCAGAGCAAGGGACAGGCGAAGTTCCCGTAGTTCCGCACGCTAGCGCGGCAGTGCTCCGCACGAGTGCAACTTTACCTGCCGTCGCGGACATGGCGATCGTTCCGACCGCGTCCGGCGTTGGCAGCGGAGCGGCGCTATTCGTCCCGGAGGCTTCCTGCACAAGCAAATATCCGCCTGCGGGGATCGTTCCCGAGATCGGTGTGGTCTGCGTGAAGGACCCTGCTGCCGACGCGTATTGCACAGACCAGCCAGTCACACTGACGTCGGCCGTGCTCCGGTTGAACAACTCAATAAAATCGTTGTTGAGCGGCGCGCCGCTATTTCCTCCGCCACCATACACCTGGCTGATCACAACCGTCGAGGCAGAATTCACTGACGACAAGCCGCTGGGTACACGCGCTCCTGTGGTCGGAGCAAAGACGCGATCCGGAGCGCAGGAAAGCACGAGGAGGGCGACGGACAAAACGCGGACGACGTGCGCGGTCAGTGAGCGCATTAAGATCAGCCTGGGTTGTGGTGGTTTGACGGGTCCCTGGTGCGGGAGTAGTCGGGTC
>CADDZN010000173.1 GCA_902812375.1 bacterium
TTCGGTATGCACCTCGCCGCTACGAGAAACTTGCATATACCGGGAACATGGCGAACGATGTAGCGTCGTCATGGACCGCGAAGTTCGCTCTCGTTGGTTTTCTTGGAGCAGATTTCCTTCAGTCGGTGCGCGCCCGACGGAGCTTCGAGCCGCAGGTAGTCCATGCGCACTGGTGGTTCCCCAACGGCGTCGTCGGCACCTGGCTCGGAGGTCTCTCCCATTTGCCGCTGGTGACGACGCTCCACGGAACCGACGTTCGTCTGGCGCGTAAAGTCGGAGTCGCCAGACCGCTCTTCGGGCATGTTCTCCGACATTCAGCGGCGGTCACCACGGTATCGCACTGGCTCAAGGACGAAACCGAAGAGCTGGTGTCTGGGGTGCGTCCATCTGTTGCTCCGATGCCGGTCGCGACCGAGCTATTCAGTCCCGGCAACTCGCGGGATGGCCAGCGACTCCTGTTTGTCGGCAGGTTGACTCCGCAGAAGGGCGTTGACCATCTGCTCTATGCGATGTCGACAATGAAGAATCCTGTTAGCCTCGACATCGTAGGTGATGGGGCCAGTCGGTCGTCGCTCGAAGCGTTGTCACTCGAGCTTGGGCTCGGGTCGCGCGTAAGATGGCACGGCCAGGTTAGGCAATCCGAGCTGCCACGATTCTATCGGAGCGCGACGGCCGTCGTCGTCCCATCCGCGGACGAAGGACTCGGGCTCGTGGCGGTCGAAGCGCTGCTCTGCGAAACCCCGGTCGTAGCGTTTGACTCCGGGGGACTTCGCGACGTCGTTCAACACGGCAAGACGGGCATTCTCGTCGAGCCGGGAAATCGCGCAGCGCTCGCATCCGCACTGGATGATCTGCTCGCGCTCGACGGGCGCGGGAGTGATCTGGGCAGGGCAGGGCGGCTCTACGCTCTCTCCGCATTCGCCCCGGAATCATCAGCGCGCCGATACGCCGAAATCTACCGTCAGGTTCTTGGAACTAACGGGTCGTAAGCTATTCAAGATCGCCCAGTGGATCTTCGCGGCGGCCGTACTCTTTTTCGCCGCGCGGGCGCTCGCTACGCAATGGACAACCGTCGAGCCGCGTCTATCTCACATCCAGATTCACTGGGAGTGGATAACGCTCGCGACGTCGTTTGTCCTCCTGAGTTACCTCCTTCTCATCGAGGGCTGGCGGCGCATCCTCGGAGCGTGGGATTCACATCTCCCCTTTTCCCACGCGGCCAGGATCTGGTTTCTCTCCAACCTCGGCAAATACGTTCCGGGGAATATCTGGTCGTTGACCGCAATGGGAGTGATGGCACGCGAGCGCGGCATGTCGGGTCTCGCGGCAGCGGGATCGTCGGTAATAATGCAGATGGTGAGTCTCGCGACCGGAACCGCGATCGTGATGGTAACTGGTGCGAAGCTTCTGGGTCAGCCGCTCCTCGTGGGTGCGAGCGTTCTGCTGCTACTCGCAATTCTGCTGAGCGCGCCACGCTTTTTGCCACCTTTGGCACAGTGGATCGGCGGTCTCATAGGGAAAGACATCGCCCCACCGGAAGTGCCGGCGACGAGCATCTGGACGGCGGCCATCGCCAGTACTCTGTCATGGCTGTTTTACGGTATCGCCTTTCAGCTTTTCGTCGGCGGCGTGCTGGGCGTTTCGTCTGGCGAAATCTCCTCGTACATCGCAGTTTACACCGCTGCATACATCCTCGGCTTCATCTCGCCGATTGCGCCCGCGGGCCTGGGCGTTAGAGAGGTCACGCTGGCGGCTTTCATGACGCAACTCGGTCTCGCCAACGAAGCCGATGCGGCACTCGTGGCAATCGCGGCGCGACTTTGGCTGACTATCGTCGAGTTGGTGCCAAGTGGGTTATACGTCGCAACGAGAACGCGGCGAAAGCCTCTACAGAACTGATCGCTCATGGCCAAGGTCCGAGATAATCCACGAACAGTATCCGCTTCCGCCAACACACTCGCGGCGCTACCAGCGCCGCGTTTCGCATTTGGCTGGGCCGCACTCGTCTACGCTTTGTGCACATTCTCGCTCGCGTTTCCAGCGCTTGCTGGACGCTTTCTGGTAAACCCGCATAGCGACCAGTACATCGCGGGCTACGCGTTTCGTGAGTTCGCCGCATCGACCCTGAAGGCGACCGGGCATTTCCCCCTCTGGAATCCGTACCTGTTCGGAGGGATGCCGTACATAGCGGCGATGCACGGCGACATCTTCTATCCCACTTTTTTGCTGCGGATGGTGCTGCCTACGGATGTGGCGATGACGTGGGGTTTCATCATCCATGTTTTCCTGTGCGGACTGTTCACTTACGGATTTCTGCGGGCAATAGGCTACGGATTTTATGGATCGCTCGTAGGCGGAATCGCGTACATGATGAGCGGGCAGATTGCCTCCTACGTCTCGCCGGGTCACGACGGCAAGCTCTTTGTGAGCGCACTATTTCCGTTGGCTCTCTGGTTTCTTTACGGTGGCTTCAGGCAGGGAAAGAACTGGACGTGGGGCGTCTTCGCGCTCGTGATCGGACTGTGTGTATTGAGCCCACACCCCCAGCTTCTGCAATACACACTGCTTACCTGCGGAGCATACGCTCTCTTTCTCGCCTTTGCCTCAGTCGACGGAGCGAAGATCCCACGCTCCGCGGCGGTTCGTGGGCTTGGCTTGGCGCTCCTCGCGGTAGTTGTCGGACTGGCCATCGGAGCCGTCCAATACCTTCCTGTCCGGGAATACGTGGCATGGTCTCCGAGAGCAGGGGGCCTAGCCGACTATGAGAGCGCTACGTCGTACGCATGGCCACCGTCAGAGCTTTTCAATGCGTACCTGCCGCAGTTCTCGGGAATGTTGGACAACTACTGGGGACGAAACGGAATCCACCTGCATTCAGATTACGTTGGCGCGCTAGTGCTGGTTATTGCCGGAGCCGCTTTTATCGGATACCGAGCCGATCCGCGGAGAAGACAGCTCACCTTCTGGCTCGTCGCGCTCATCATTTCCGTACTCTGGTCGCTCGGAAGTGCGACACCGTTCTACCACATCCCTTACGCAATCATTCCCGGGACGAAGTATTTCCGGGCGCCCGCAACGATCTTTTTTGTCGGAACACTCGCGATCGCGCTTTTCGTGGCTGCGGGCACTGAGCGATTCCTGCAGGGCAGAGTCACTCGAAAGTATCTTCTTGGCTGGCTCATCGCTGGCGGAGTCATCGCCCTGCTCGCGACGGCCGGTGCGCTTACGAACGTGGCGGAGACCTTCGCCGATGACCGCCGAGTGGAGATGGTTCAGGCGAACAATGGTGCGCTGATCGCGGGAGCGTGGCGTTCTTTCGTGTTCGTGGGTTTGGTGGTCGCTCTCGGGTTCGCCGTGCTTCGGAGAGCCATTTCACCGCGCGCGACGCCGTGGATTCTCGCTGCGCTCATGGCTTTCGATCTTTGGACGATCGAGCGCATCTATTGGATGTTCTCTCCGCCAGCGAGCGTTATTTACGCCTCTGATTCCATCGTCGATATGCTCAAGGCGGAGCCGCAGCCTGTACGAGTGCTCGCGGTACCATTCCAGGAAGTGCGGGAACACGACGCTTTTCTGATGGGTGATGCCTTGATGACTCACCGCATCCGCAACACCCTTGGCTATCACGGCAATCAACTCGCCCGGTATAGCGAGCTTGTTGGCGCAACCTCTGATCTGCAAAGGGCGTTCATGCCGAATGTCGCGCAGTTGACGAACACCAAGTATCTGCTGACCAATATCGGTGAGCTGCCATTCCTGCCCAACGTGACCCTCGCGAAGGGACCAGTGCGCGACGCTGCCGGTGAAGAAGTCTACCTTTATAAGTTTGCGGGGGATCATCCCTACGCTTGGATCACCCCGGTCGCGGTGAAGGCGCCAGACGACCAGGTTCTGGCGACCGTGCTCAATCCGCGATTCGACGTCACACGCGCCGCACTCTTCGACACCTCGGCCAACGTACGGAGCAGCAGTGGGGTCAAGGCTCTCCCAGCGCCGCTGGCGCTCACGACGACTGTTCGGCACTATGCGCCGGGCGAAGTCACGATAGATCTTAGTGCTCCAGCGCCCGACTCCGCGTCGCTCGTAGCCTCAGAGAACTTTTATCCCGGCTGGACCGCAACCGTGGACGGCAAGCCCGCCAACGTCGGAAGAGTGGATTACACCTTTATCGGGGTGGACCTGCCGGCCGGCGCAAAAAGCGTTGAGCTCACGTTCAAAAGCCCGGCTTATGAGACAGGAAAGATCGTAACCTGGCTCGCTATCGGAGCGGGGCTGCTGCTTACCGCCATTGGAGTCTGGAGCGACCGGAGACGCCTTGGCTAGTCGTGCGCTGGTGATTGTGCCCACGTACAACGAGCGGTTCAACATTGAGAGACTCATCCCTGCCATCCTCGTGCAGGATAGCTCGCTCGAGGTGCTCGTGGTCGACGACGGATCTCCCGACGGCACTGGCGCGATCGTAGACGAAATCGCTCAGGCAAATCCTCGGGTGCATGTGATCCATCGCTCCGGCAAACTCGGGCTAGGAACCGCGTATATCGCTGGATTCCGCTGGGCGCTCGAGCGCAAGTATGATCTCATCTTCGAGATGGACGCCGATTTCTCACACAATCCGGAGACGCTTCCCGAGTTTCTGAGCATGGCAAATGAAGCGGATCTCGTAATCGGGTCCCGCTACCAGAACGGCCGCGTCAACGTCGTGAATTGGCCGATGAGCAGACTGTTATTGAGCTATGCCGCCAACCTGTACGCGCGAGCCATTACAGGACTGCCGATCGCCGACACGACCGCTGGCTTCAAGTGCTTTCGTCGGAATGTGCTTGAATCGATCGATCTAAGTGCGGTGAAATCCAATGGTTACGCTTTTCAAATCGAGATGCACTTTCGCGTTTGGAAGCGCGGGTTTCGGCTCGTCGAGATACCCATCATTTTCGTCGACCGCACCGAAGGCGTTAGCAAGATGTCGAAAAAGATCGTTCGCGAGGCGATCTGGATGGTCTGGCGTCTGCGTTGGTGGAGCATCATTGGGAGGATTTGATGGCCGGAAGCCGATCGGAGCAGCGCTTTTTTAAGATGACGGGGTCGGGGAACGATTTCGTCGTTTTTTCAGGCGAGACTGACAGCGAGTTCGAGGATCCATCATGCATAAGGTCTCTTTGTGCGAGAGGGACTGGCGTGGGAGCAGATGGGGTCGTGTTTCTCGAGAAGGCCGGAAAGGGCGATGTTCGCATGCGCTACTATAACAGCGACGGCGGTGAAGCCGCGCTCTGCGGAAACGCCAGCCTGTGCAGCACTCGGCTCGCCGTCGAGCTGGGTATCGCGCAAGCCGGAGGATTCGTGCTTTACACCGCCGCAGGGTCGTTGAGGGCGCGCATTCGCGACGGTCTACCCGAAGTCGATCTCGAGCCAGTATCCGAGGTGCGGCCCGACGAGCGCAATATCTCAAAGCTACCGGGTGAGTCCCGCCTGGGCTACGCGCGCGTCGGAGTGCCGCATGTAGTAACGGAGATTGCCGACATCGAGTCTGCCGACGTGACAGGCCGTGGACCTCAGTTGCGGCATCACCAGGCGCTCAAGCCCGACGGCGCGAACGCCAACTTCGTGGCGAAGCGGGCCGACGGTCAGTTCGTTTACCGAACGTATGAGCGTGGCGTCGAGGCGGAAACGCTCGCTTGTGGGACAGGCGCCGTTGCCACGGCGATAATGCTTTCCAGTTGGGGTGAAAGCGGACACGAGACAACGCTCTGGACGAGGTCCGGCTTGCCCCTGGTGGTCACACTTCAGCGCCAAGGATCCGCCTGGTTGCCATCTCTCCGTGGAGAGGGAAGGATCGTTTTTGAGGCGACTCTGAGAGAACTGCGCTGACAGACTGTCGGCCGAAAGACACGCTGGTGTCGGCGTAGCCCGTCGTGATGTCGTTCCTCAGATAGAGTCGCCAAGGCAAAGACGCAAAAGGAGTTTGCTACTTGGGGAGCCGGGTAAAACTGGTTCTCCACAGTTATCCACCGTGAGTAGTTTACATAACATTTCTTATACGCATGTGTTAGGCGCGACCGATTCTCCTGCCCGTTTGCGATTCAGTTCTGGATGCGGCCCTACCTTTCACCTTGTTTCCGCCCAAAGAAAAAGGCCGCATTGTGTGCGGCCTCGTCCTGCGCAGCGAAGATCCGAATAATCCTAGACGCGCATCGGTTTCGCGATCACCTCGCCAAGCCGAACCTTTGCCTCCGCTGCGGCCGGTCCGGTCTCCTCCTTGGCGAGCTCCGCCCAGATTGCACGCGCCTCATCGTTCTTGCCGGCCGCCATGTAGTCCCGAGCCGCGCTCGCCTGATACTCCGCCTTGTCAGCCGGAAACCGGGTTGCCTGGGCTGCCATTTTGTACTGAGCGGCCGCCGAGACAAAGTCCTTGAGCTCCTCGTATCCCGCCGCTTGGAGCACATGAAGCGCCGGTTTGAACTCGTCGGCGGCGTCACCCTCCGCCTTCTTCAGGGCGTCGATTCCTTCCTTGAACTTCTTTTGATCGTAGTATGCCTGCGCCAGGGTGAGCGCCGCCTGGGTGCCGCCTGGTGTCCCGTTATACCTGGTGGCCACCTTCTGTAGGTCGGAAATCGCGAGAGCGGGATTCCCTGCCGCGAGCGCCTGTCGCGCCTGAAAGTATTGGGTCTCTGCCCGCTGAGTACGCAGCGTTCGCGACCGCTCGTAGTACCAGATTCCACCAATTATTAGAGCAAGCCCGATCACCGCCCAGCTTAACTGACGTTTGTGCAGAATCACCCATTCGGTGACCGAATCTTCGTCGGCGCCGCGCCGAGACCGTACGGAAACGTTGGGACTTGTCATTTCTGAGTCGTATGTGTTGAAGGATAAAAAGTTCGTGCACCAGCTTCGAGCAGTTTCTTGAGAGCGTTGCGGTCTCAGCCTCGGACCAGAATGCCCCCGGGGTGACTCGAACACCCGGCCAACGGTTTAGGAAACCGCTGCTCTATCCACCTG
>CADDZN010000174.1 GCA_902812375.1 bacterium
GTACGAAGAGCAAGCGGAGGCGCGGAAGGCGCGCGAGGCGTTGCAGGTTCAGGTCAAGGCCGCGCAAACAATGTCGGGCTACGAGCGGGGGCGGCCCACAAAGAAAGACCGACGCGATATCGAAAAGTTGCGCGCGCGCGAAACTGACTGACCTTTGGCTTTCGGCGTTCGCTGTTTCTTGGCTTCTTTGCGCTGGGGTCGGCGGACGGTGTCCCCTTCGGCAACAACGCTCGCTCGGGCGGCCGCTAAGCGCAAGCGTGCGGGCAGGGCAGCGAGCGCGGGTGCCCGCGCAAGCGGGCGGGTCCGAAGAGGACACTCCCACCCGACCTTCGAGATGTCAAAGACTGCGCGAGTCCAAGCTCGGGGCTCTAGAACTCCAGTTGCGCGCCGAGCTCGACGACTCGGTTTGGCGGGATTCCGTAGAACGCGGTGGCTGAGCGCGAATTGCGTGACATGAAAACGAAGAGTTTTTTTCGCCAGCTCCAGAGTGGGCTTGTGCCTGTTGGGATAAGCTGCTCGCGACCGAGGTAGTAGGTCGTGTCGAGCGGTTTGGCTTCGATTCCAGCCTCGCGCGCACGCGCAAGAATCTCCGGCACATTGGTGCTCTCCATGAAGCCGTAACGCGCCCTGATGCGATAGAATCCCTGCGGCAATTTCTTTATCGCGATCCGCTCGTCTTCCGGTATCTCCGGAACCTCCTCCGACAAAATCGAGAGCAGCACTACCTGCTCGTGCAAGACTTTGTTGTGCTTCAAGTGATGCAACAGCACCACCGGCGCGCCCTCGGGCTCGCGGGTCATGAACACGGCCAGGCCGGGCACGCGCACTGTTTTTCTGTTCTCCAGGTCCGCGAGAAGCATATCCATCGGCAGCATGCCGCGGCGCAGCAAGTCCTGCACAATCTCACGGCCACGATTCCAGGTGGTCATGAGAATGAAGATGAAAAAGGCGACCGTGATCGGTACCCAACCACCGTCGCGGAATTTCAGCGCGTTTGCCGCGAAGAAGGCACCGTCGATGACTAAAAACGGACCCACCAGAAGCGCGGCGCGGAAGCGGTTCCACCCCCACCATGTTCGCGCGACCACGTACATCAGGCACGTCGTAATCAGGAAGGTGCCGGTGACCGCAATTCCGTACGCCGCGCCGAGCGCGGTCGAAGACCGGAAGTAGAGAACAACGAGCAGGCACCCGATCATGAGCGCGGTGTTTACTTCCGGTATGTAGATCTGCCCGACTTCCTGCTTCGAGGTGTGAACTATGGTAACGCGTGGACTGTATCCGAGCTGCACGCACTGCTGGGTGAGTGAGAATGCGCCGGAGATCATCGCCTGTGATGCTATGACTGCCGCTATCGTTGCCAATGTGATGAGCGGATAGAGCAAAATCCGCGGAGCGAGCAGGTAGAACGGATTGGCCGCCGCGCTGGGATCGTACAGAATCACCCCACCCTGGCCGAAGTAATTCAGTATCAAACTTGGTAGCACGAGTCCGAACCATGCGATGCGAATAGAGCGTTTTCCGAAGTGACCCATGTCCGCGTATAACGCCTCCGCTCCTGTAACGGCAAGAACGACGGCACCGAGGACCACGAACGAATGCCATCCATGCGTCACGAAGAAACTGAGCGCATACCAGGGATTGACGGCGAGGAGAATGCGGGGCTCGCGAACTATCTCTCTGGCGCCGAGCAACGCGATACTCGCAAACCACACGAGCATGATAGGGCCAAACACTCGACCAACGTGCGCGGTTCCTGTGCGCTGAAAAAAGAAAAGCCCGAAGATGATGAGGAGAGTGAGCGGAATCGCGAAGCGAATGAGAACAGGCTGTACGACCGCGAGACCTTCCGTCGCGCTGAGCACCGAGATCGCGGGCGTGATTACTCCGTCCCCGTACAGAAGCGCCGCCCCGATTAATCCAATAGCTGTGATCGCGGTCTTGACGTGACGGTCAGCATGGCGGTGCAGCCTCTGAAGTACGAGCGCGAGCAGGGCGAGCACTCCACCCTCACCACGATTGTCTGCCCGCATCACGAACACGATGTACTTGATGCTTACGATGCTGATAAGCGACCACAGAATGAGCGACAGCACACCGTAGACGTTACTCTCTGTGGCGGCGAGCCCGTATTCCGGCTTGAAGCACTCGCGAAGTGCGTATAGCGGGCTAGTACCGATGTCGCCGTAAACGACACCGAGTGCGAGGAGAGTGAGTTTTGCGAGGCGACGGCCGCTCGGGTGAGCTTCTACGTTAGTACTGATTTGCGCGACCTATTGGGGTTGTAGCTGCCAACCAGGTACCTGAAACTTGACCTCGGAATTTCCGCAAGCGGGCGGGCCTTTGCAAGCCCGATACCGCCAGGGTAAAAAAATGACCCGCGCAAGGCACATCGATTGCGTTATAGCAATCGCAACTGGGGACGTTTCAATTCCACGGAGGAGGCTTCAATGAAGGACCTTAACGAACGCGGTGTCGAAAATCAGGTCAAAGGCACCGGGAAAGAAATGAAGGGGAAAATCCGCGGCGACCTTGGCGATGCCACCGACAACACGAGCGAGCATATCAAGGGTCGCGCTGAGGAGCTCGAAGGAAAAGTTCAAAAGAACTTCGGCAAAGGCGAGAGAGACGCCGACGCCGACAACACTAGATAAATAGCGGCGGGAATATATCGAAAGAAAAAACGCCGGCGCATTGCGCCGGCGTTTTTTTTCATACGAACAACTCTAGTATTGCGGCGGCCCCGGCGGTCTGGAGTCGCGGCCAGCGGTGTCACTACCACGTCGCTCAGCGAGGTCGCGGCGCGCAGCGTCCCGCATCTCGTCGAGCTTGCGTTGCTGGTCTGGATCGAGAAGGCGTTTGATCTGCGCGTGCGTGCTGTCACTGACAACGCGTGCCAGAACCGCAATGGAATCGAGCTGCGGCTTCACAGGCTTGTACAATGCAATGATCTGGCGATGCTTCTGCTCGATAAGTGAATCGATCGATCTTTGCTGCGCAGGCGTCAGTTTCAGCTCCTCGGCCATTCGTTGCCTATAGGCGCGGGGGCCTCGTCCTTCGTGACCATGCCCGCCGCGAAACGCGCGATCCGCGGAGAATCCAAGCGCGCCGCCCGCCAGAAATGCGCCGAGCAGAAACATCAATGCGTAGCCTTTCGTGCGATTCATTACAGACCTCAGTGAGACATGACATAGCGGAACGTCGCTTCACGCTGCGACGCACCGTCGTAGGGAGCGGTCACGACCTGCACCGCGCCCGGGAGGACGTCGGTCCCAACGGATTCAGTGACCGCCTCGTACGTCGCGCGGAGATCTTCGTCATTCTGACGTGACCAGAGCAAACCAGCAGCGACGAGCACCAATGCGGCAGCGGCCAGACCTGGCGCTGCCCAGCTCGCAAGATCCGACCACCAGTTCACCGGAATCCCCGACGTTGGCCGGTGCTCGGCGATGTACGACATGATACGCGACTCGAGCCCGTCCCAATAGGCGCCTTCGGCGGGCGGCGCATAGATCTCGCGGAGAATCTCCGTGAGCTCGGCGTCACCTTTGTCAGCTATTCGCAAATCAGTACGATCATCCATCGCGAACCCCTTATCCCTTCAGGTTTCCCAGCAAGCCGCGAAGCTTTTGCCTCGCGTGGTGCAGATCCGAGCGAGCCGTTCCGCCCGGTATTCCTAACATCTCGCCAATCTCCGCGTGCGTAAAGCCTTCTACATCGTGAAGCACAATCACCGACCGGGCACGAGGCTGAAGCTGCGCCAGCGCGGCCTCGAGTCTTTCCTTCAACTCCCCGCGTTCAGCAGGGTCGCGGAACGGCGCCGGAATCGATTCGGAGAGCTCCTCAGCGTTACGAACCTTCTTACGGCGGGCCAGGTCGAGCGCCGCGTTTGCGACGATGCGATTGAGCCACGCGCTGAAAGTCTGAGAGGGGTCGAACCGGTCCAGTGCCTGATATGCTCTCAGAAAGCCTTCCTGCACCGCGTCTTCCGCATCCTCATGCGTCGTGACGATCGACCGAGCCACTATGTATGCCCGCCGCTGATGAAGCCGGACGAGGCCCGCAAAACCCCGTTCATCGCCCTTTTGCGCAAGGCTTACGAGCTCTCGCTCCTCATCGGAAATACGGGTTGCGGAGGTCAACTGTTGAAGGCTAGTGGACAGGCCCAATGGACCCTCTAGCCCTTCCCGTCCGGAACAGGAGCAATAGCGGAAGCGCGACAATCAGCACGAGGCCGCTATACAGGTAAATCCTGGAGAATGCGAGCATGGTGGACTGCACCGTTACCTGGCGATCCAGAACGGCGAGCGCCTGCTGCTGTGCGACGATGGGATTCGTTCCGCGCGATATCAGTCCGCGAGTCAGCATCGAGAGTCTGCTCAAAGTTTCGGGATCGGTCGCTCCAACGTGCTCGACGAGGATCGCCTTTTCACTGGACACGAAGCGCGCCAGAAGCGTTGCCATCACCGCAATGCCGAGCGAGCCACCGAGCTGACGCATAAGGTTGAACATTCCCGTCCCCTGCGCGAGATCCTTCACCTCGAGATCGGCCATCGTGGCGTTGGTGAGTGGGACGAAGATAAGACCCAACCCCACCCCTCGTAGTATCAACGGCCAGAAGAGATCGTGCGCGCCGCTCGCCGAGGTAAGATGCGACAGCTTCAGCATCGACAGGAAAAAGAGAAATGCGCCCGCCACGACTGTGTATCGCGCATCTAATCGCATGGCGTTTCTACCAACTACCGCCATCGTCACTGCCGACGCCAAGGCGCCCGGTAGGATGATCTTTCCCGTCTGCCATGCCGTCATCTGCAACAGTTGCTGCAGGAATACCGGAAGTATGAACACGGATCCATAGAGCGCAAAGCCGAGCAGAAGACCGAGACTGATTCCGGCGGACAGTTGTCTGCTCTTGAGGATCCTGAAGTTGATGACTGGCTCGTCCGTGGTCAGCTCGTGCCAGATGAGCGCGATTCCCGAGAGGAGCGCGGTAACGCCGAGCAGTGTAACGAAGCGCGAGTCCCACCAATCGTATCGTTCGCCGCGCTCGAGCATCCACTGCAGCGACCCGACGCAGACAGTGAGGAGCGCTATTCCGAGATAGTCGATCTTGTCGGCTTTCTCCTGGTGAGCCGCGTCGTGAACGTAGGTGGCAGTGAGAATGGCCGCGATGATTCCAAGTGGCACGTTGATGTAAAAGATCCACGGCCAGTTGTAGTTGTCCGTGATCCAGCCACCGAGCGTCGGACCAAGTGTTGGCCCGACCATCACGCCGACGCCGAAGATCGCCATTCCAGTGCCCGCTTCTTCCGGCGGGAATGATTCGTAGAGCGTCGCCTGCGCCGTCGACAGCAGTGCGCCACCACCGATTCCCTGAATTACGCGCCAGAAAATCAGGCCGAGCAATGAATGAGACGCGCCGCAGAAAAACGAGGCGACGACGAAGAGCATGATCGAGCCGGCGAAGTAGCGTTTCCTGCCGAAGAACGCTGACAGCCATCCCGACATCGGTATCACGATGACGTTGGCGATGATGTAAGCCGTCGATACCCATGCGATCTCGTCGAGAGTCGCGCCAAGATTCCCCATCATGTGCGGGATAGCGACGTTGACGATGGATGTGTCGATGAGCTCGAGCATCGCCGCCATGGTGACTGTCGCGGCGATGAGGTATTTGTGCGCGTAGCGGTCTTTGGAGGAGGAGCTGATTACCCCCGGAGACCCGAGTACGGCCGTGCTCACCGGTTAGAGGTGTCGACGTGTACGTTGACCGAAAGCCCTGGTCGCAACGGGCGATTGCCGGGACACGGCTTGGTGACCGCGATGCGCACCGGCACGCGTTGCACGACCTTGGTGAAATTCCCCGTCGCGTTGTCAGGTGGAAGCAGCGCGAACTTGGCACCGGTAGCGCCACTCACGCTCGCGACCTTGCCATAGCCAACGCACCCGCCGTAAGCGTCGACGTCAAACTCCACGGGTTGACCGACCTGGATTTTGGCGAGCTGAGTTTCCTTGAAGTTCGCAGTGACCCATACGCCGGTGTCCGCGACGATGCTGAGCAGCGGCTGGCCCGGGGAGACGAGCTGTCCGACTTCTACCTGCTTTCTCGACACTTCGCCCGAGGCCGGCGCAGTGATGCGCGTGTAATCGAGCTGGAGCTGCGCATTTTCCACGGCAGCGCGCGCCGCAATGGTACGCGCGTTCGCGACTCGCACACCTGCTTCAGCAGTGTTGACCGTGCCTCCGGCGGCGGATGCCTGACGCTCTGCAGCAAGCAGATTTGCGTGCGCGACCGCCGCGGCTGCCTGAGCCGCATCGAGTTGTTGCCGCGAGATGATTTGCTTTGCGGCTAACTCGCGCGCACGCGCAAGATCAGCGTCCGCTTTGTTGGCGTTCGCGCGGGCCGCCCCGATCTGAGCATCCAGCGCCGCTCGCTGACCCGTCGCGCTTTGTACCTGCGCTTGAGCCTGGCCGGAGAAGCCAGCTCCTCCCGCTGTGGCCTCGGCGGCTGCGAGATCAGCCTGAGCTTGCTGCAGGCGCACGCGATAATCCGCGTCGTCGAGCTGAACGAGGAGCTGACCTGCATTTACATGATCGTTCTCGTTGACCGCGACGGTTTTCACGTAACCCCCGACCTTCGCCAACACCGGAACGATGTGACCATCGACCTGCGCGTTATCCGTCGACTGATGGGAGCGCCCATAACTCCACTTCTGGAATGCCCACAAGAGCACGACGAGACCCACGACGATCGCTATCGGGAGCACGAACTTCTTTTTAGACGAAGGCTTCGCAGGTTCCTCAGCGGCGGGTCTGCCGTTGCGTGAGGTCGCCGGTGCGGTTGGTTCTGTTGCGGTTGCCATAGTATTTCCTGTGTTTCTCTCGGTCGATGTAGTTAGCTACGAATTATTCGGTGTTATCTCAG
>CADDZN010000175.1 GCA_902812375.1 bacterium
GTTGGCGCGAAAGAGGATCTCGCCGAGCTTCAGTCGCGGATAAACGCTCTGCCCAGCTAGACACTGTTCCAGGCTCCGCTACGGGTTCTCGGGACTCGGCGGGGTGACTCAGGCGAGCATTTCCTCGTCTGATTAAAGGTGGCCGGAGTCGCTCTCCGAGCCGCCTTTTTGTCAGTTGTCCCGAAGACCGCTTCTTACCCCGAGCGTGGGCGTGTAGCTCAAATGTCCGCGAAAGGAACGGAACTAATTATCCCAGCGCGGCCCTCGAATGCCCCCGCAGACCGGTGGCATTCTCACGTGATTGGTGACAGTCTGGTCGTCCGCGAAGTTATCGCGCTAGCGACGCAGATTGCCGCGAGCCGCAGCGTCACCGTCCTGCTGGTCGGCGAGACGGGAACCGGGAAAGAGCTTTTCGCGCGCGGCATCCATGCCGCTAGTCCGCGGTCTGCGGATCCCTTCGTAGCTATCAACTGCGCCGCGATACCCGAAACACTGCTCGAGAGTGAGCTGTTCGGTCACGAGCCAGGGGCGTTCACCGACGCAAAATCTCTGAAGCGTGGTCTTCTCGAAGTTGCGGACCACGGCACCGTTTTCCTCGACGAAGTAGCCGAGCTGCCGTTGAAGCTCCAGGCGAAACTGCTGCGTGTGGTGGAGGATCGCCGCTTTCGCCGACTCGGAGGCGCCGAGGAGCAGACTCTCCACGCGCGGATCATCGCCGGAACCAACGCCGCCCTAGAGCGCGCGGTAGAGAACAACCACTTCCGCGCCGATCTCTTCTACAGGTTGAACGTGGCGCGCATCGAGCTTCCGCCGCTTCGCGAAAGGAACGGCGATGTCCCCCTGCTCGCTAAATACTTCGTGCAACGGTACGCCGAGAGCGAGGGACGCGAGAACCTTCGACTCGCCGCCGACTCCGTTGACGCGTTGGAGCGACACCATTGGCCCGGAAATATTCGCGAGCTGGAGAACGTGATCGAGCGCGCGGTGGTGGTGTGCACAGGCGACCTTATCCATCCCCATCATCTCTCGCTCCAGCGGCGCTCACTCGTGCCTCTCGTCGGAGCACCAGCCGGCGCGACGATCCACATTCCGCCCGAAGGCAAGTCGCTGCAGTCCATCGTCGACGAGGCAATCCATACGACAATCGGTCTCACGGGAGGAAACCTGAGTGCCGCGGCGCGGATACTCGGCATCTCCCGGCCGACGCTGACGCGCAAGCTGCGCGATGAGAGCTCGGTGCGCCGTACTATCCTCGCGTCATCATGATCGGCCGACGTCCCACCATCGAGCTCCAGGCGGCTGAATCGCCGACGGTAAAGGAGCGGATTGCGACAGCGAAGCAGGCGGAGCGCGAAGGCCGCTGGAGCGATGCCTGCGTTGTGTACGAACGGCTAGTCCGCGACCCGGAAGCGAATGCCCACACGAGACTCGCTGCTTTGAGGTGGCTTGGTCGCGCATACCTAGAGCAGGGAAACCGTAGCGCCGCCTTCGACGTTCTTGAAGCAGCGGTTGCCGCAGCCGATGTCACAGGCTCTCCCGCCTCCGTGGCGCAAGCGCTCAACGTAGTCGGGATCGTCTATCAGATGGGCGGTGACCTCGACCAGGCGGCGACGATCTATGCAGCGGCGCGCGCAAAGGCGGAGATCGCATCGGACGGATCACTGATCGCCATGATCGATCAGAACGTCGGAACGGTCGCAATGATTCGTGGCGATCTGCGCGGTGCGCTCGAGGCCTTTCGCCTGAGCCAGCTCGGATATCAAGCGCTGGGCATGCGAAACCATGAGGCCCAGGTTCTGAATAACATCGGGCTCGCCTACATGGAGCTGGGCGAATTTGCCGCTGCGGAAGATGCGTACGCCGAGGCCGCGCGCGCCTTCGCGGAAGAGGGTGATCGGGCCAGACAACTGGACCTCGCGGCGAACCAGGTTCAGCTATACATCGCATCAAAGCGCTACGACGAGGCGCTTGTGCAATCGGAACAGCTTTTGGACGTGTCAACCGACGATGTCCCGCCATGGCGCGGCGACGTGTTCAGACACATCGGCGTCATCGCTCGCGAGCGAGCTCAATTCGACAAAGCCGCCGAGTACCTGGGAAAAGCGGAGCAGCACGCTATCGAGACCGGGGATCTTCTTCTCAAAGCTGATGTCGCTGAACAGCAGGCGGAGCTTTACTGGGGACAAAAGCGGCATAGGGAGATGCTGCAGAGTCTGAATGAGGCCCACGCGCTCTACTCGCAGCTCAAGGCAAATCACCGTCTCGCGCACGTCGAAAAGCGCAACGGTGCGCTCGAGTCACGCTTCGTAGAAATTGCGGCGCAGTGGGGAAACTCGATCGAAAGCAAAGATCGGTACACCCAGGGACACTGCGAGCGCGTGGCATTCTTTGCGTGTGTTCTGGCCGACAGCGCCGGCTTCAATGCGCGCTCGCTATTCTGGTTCAGAATCGGCGCATTACTCCACGACATCGGGAAGATCATCGTTCCCACCGAAGTACTCAACAAGCCGGGCAAGCTCACTCCCGAAGAATGGGAAGTGATGAAGCGCCATCCAGAAGCCGGCCTGGAGCTGGTCTCCGATATCGATTTCCCGGGCGACATCCGCGCGATAATCAGAAATCACCATGAGCGGTGGGACGGTACAGGATATCCGGACGGGCTGGTCGGCGAAAAAATTCCATTTGCCGCCCGCATCCTCTGCGTCGCGGATGTCTATGACGCTCTCACGACGACGAGATCATATCGTCCCGGCCTCACCCACCTGCGTGCCGCGGAGATCATGAGGTCTTCGCCCGGACAATTCGATCCTGAGCTGCTCGACATGTTCCTCGCCTGGGCGGAGACGGCAGACATTCCCGGACGATCTACACCTCAGCGCCTGGCGATTTTTGCGGGCGGAGTTTTGTCTTGAATCAGCGCGTTGCTGCTCTATTCTGCGCGCTAGCTGTCGCGCTGTCCGCTTGCGAGCGTGGCAGCTCCAATCATGCTCCTGTTGGCGGAACGATCTCCATCTCCGCTTCGGCGGACGCTGACGCGCTTCTCCCTCCGCTCACCTTGTCATTGCAGGGGAAGCAGATCGGTGACCAGATATTCGACAATCTTGCGGACATTGGGCCGGCTCTCAACACCGTAGGCGATGTGGGGTTCACGCCGCGATTTGCAGAGTCATGGCGCTGGGCACCGGACTCCATATCGATCGATTTTGCGATCGACCCGCGTGCTCGTTGGCACGACGGCGTGGCGGCGAGTGCAGAAGATGTGAAGGCGACCTTTGCGCTGGTAAAGGATACCGCGCTAGGATCTCCGCTCTCCTCGAATCTGGAGAATGTCGACTCTGTGTCGCTTCCGGACTCCATGACCGCCAGGGTGTGGCTACATCAGCGCGCGCCCGACGCATTTTGGAAGATCGCTTCATCGATAGCGATCTTGCCCGCTCACATAATCAAGTTGATTCCCCCGTCGAGTCTCCGCGAATCGAGCTTTGCCCAACATCCAATTGGCACAGGAAGATTTCGTTTCTCGAGTTGGGATCGGGGATCGCGCATCGTCCTCATTGCTGATTCGGCGAACTACCGTAATCGCCCCAACGCCGATAGAGTGGTGTGGCTCGTCTCACCGGAATACGCCACCGCGGCAGTACGCTTCCTGAGCGGCGCCGCTGATTTCCTCGACGTCGTCAAGCCCGAGTATATCGGGCAGGTGAAGCAGCGTGGTGAGCAGTTGATTACGACGAATGGCAGCCTCGACTACGGTTACCTGGCTTTCAATCTCGGTGACGGAACCCGCAGTCAGACTCATCCAATTCTGGGTGATTGTGCGGTGCGACGCGCTCTAGTGATGGCGGTCGACCGCAACGCCCTTGTGCGGAGCGTGTTCGACACTCTCGGCCTCGTCGGTCACGGCCCTGTTACGCGAGCGCTCCCGACGAGCGATACCACCATTGGTATCCCATACGACAGCGCTCGCGCCGCGCGCACTCTGGATTCGCTAGGCTGGAAGCGTGGCGCCGATGGAATCCGTGTGCGCGCCGGAAAGCGGCTCGCGTTCTCGCTCATGACGCCAAGCTCCAGCGCGATAAGGTCGAAACTCGCGGTCCTGCTTCAGGAGCAGTGGCGCCGGTCTGGCGCTGAGGTAAAGATCGAATCGCTGGAAGCGAATACCTTCGGCGCGCGAATGGAAAACCGAAAGTTCGATGCTGCACTGAATGCATGGCACATCGATCCAACACCTTCTTCTGTGCGCGAGGAATGGGCGAGCTCGGAGATCAAGAAGGGCGGGTACAATGAAACGTCGTATCGAAGCCCATTGTTCGACGCCGTAATCGACAGCGCTGTGAAAGAACCCGACCCGTCAAGAAGCGTGGCGCTTTATCGTCGCGCCTATCGCATTCTCACCGACGATGCTCCAGCGATGTGGATCTACGAGCTACGAAATGTGCACGGAGTCTCTCCGCGTATTCGCACGGCGGGGATCCGGGCGGATGCGTGGTGGGCGAATCTCGGAGATTGGAGCGTCGTTGGGACGCGATAGGTCAGCGCGATCGAGACCATAAAAAGAGTCCGCCTGATTCAGGCGGACTCTTTTTTACAACAGCGGTTCTTACTTCTTCTCGTCTACGATCTCGTAGTCGGCTTCGACCACATCCTCTGCCGGCTTCGACGTGCCGTCTCCGCCAGCCGTCGCTCCGGCCGGTTGACCCGCTTCTGCCTCGGCGCCAGCCTGTCCCTGCTGCTGGTAGAACGCCTGACCAGCCTCGCTGAATACCTTCGTCAGCTCTTCCTGCGCGGAACGGATCTCGTTCATGTCGTCGCCGCGAAGCGCCTTACGGGCGCGCTCGATCGCCGCGTCGATCTTGGACTTAGTGTCGGGTGAGACTTTGTCGCCCCACTCCTTCACGTTCTTCTCGACCTCGTAAGTCATCGAGTCCAAACGGTTCCGGGCGTCGATCGCCTCTCTCGCCTTCTTGTCTTCGGCCGCGTTCTTCTCCGCGTCCTTGACCATGCGGTCGATCTCGGCGTCGGAAAGTCCGCTGGAAGCCTCGATGCGGATCTTCTGCTCTTTGCCCGTGGCCTTATCCTTCGCGGTCACGTGCAGGATTCCATTGGCGTCGATGTCGAACGTCACCTCGACCTGCGGCATGCCGCGCGGTGCGGGCGGAATTCCCGTGAGCTGGAATTTGCCAATGGTCTTGTTATACGTCGCGAGCTCACGCTCACCCTGAAGGACGTGGATCTCCACCGTCGTCTGATTGTCATCAGCCGTCGAAAAGGTCTCGCTCTTCTTGGTCGGAATGGTGGTGTTCCGCGGAATGAGTACCGTGGTAACTCCACCGAGTGTCTCGATACCGAGTGAAAGCGGAGTGACGTCGAGCAGCAGAACATCTTTCTGCTCGCCGGTGAGCACCGCGCCCTGTACTGCGGCACCGATCGCGACCACTTCGTCCGGATTTACGCCGCGATTCGGCTCTTTCCCGAAGAACTTCTTGACGATGTCCTGGATCTTCGGAATACGAGTCGATCCACCGACGAGAAGCACTTCATCGATCTCGTTGGGCTTGATGCCGGCGTCCTTCAACGCCTGCTCCATCGGCGGAATGGTGCGCTGGATCAGATCGTCGACGAGCTGCTCGAACTTCGCTCTGGTGAGCGTATAGTTGAGATGCTTGGGGCCGCTCTGGTCAGCGGTGATGAACGGAAGATTGATGTCGGTGGACTGAGTAGTGCTCAGTTCCATCTTCGCCTTCTCGCCCGCTTCCTTGAGGCGCTGCAGTGCCATCGGATCCTTCGAGAGGTCGATCCCCTGGTCGCGCTTGAACTCTGTGACGAGCCAATCGATTACGCGTTGATCGAAATCATCGCCGCCAAGGTGGGTATCACCATTGGTCGACTTCACCTCGAACTGGCGCGAGCCTTCGACGTCGTAGAGCTCGAGCACCGAAATGTCGTAAGTGCCGCCGCCCAAATCGAAGACGGCAACTTTCTCATCCTTCTTCTTGTCGAGACCGTAGGCGAGCGCGGCGGCCGTCGGCTCATTGATGATGCGGAGCACGTCGAGGCCGGCGATCTTGCCTGCATCCTTCGTTGCCTGCCGCTGCGAGTCGTTGAAGTACGCCGGGACCGTGATGACTGCCTTCTCGACTTTGTAGCCGAGGTAGTCTTCAGCGGTCTGCTTCATCTTCTGAAGGATCATCGCGGAAATCTCGGGCGGCGAATAGCGCTTGCCCTGGACTTCGACCGTTGCGACGTCGTTCGAGCCTGCGACGACTTTGTAGGGAACGCGCTTTATCTCGTCGGCAACTTCGGAGATCTTGCGACCCATGAAGCGCTTGATCGAGAACACGGTGTTTTGCGGATTCGTTACTGCCTGTCTTTTGGCGATCTGGCCGACGAGACGCTCGCCGTCCTTTGTAAAACCAACGACGGAAGGGGTGGTGCGTCCGCCTTCGGCGTTCGGGATGACGACTGGATCGCCGCCTTCCATGACCGCGACGACAGAGTTCGTCGTGCCCAGATCGATTCCAATTACTTTGTCAGCCATTCTAGTTTCTCCCGGAAGCGGAGTTCCCGCTCCTGTTGCAGGTGTTGCACTGCCCGAATCACAAGCAAGCACGGGGCCGAAAAACTCTGCCATATCGGCGCGATTTTGTAGTTTGGGCCGCCGCTAAGCGTGCCAACATGCCGCTCTTCGGGGGTTTTGCCATCTTGGCGGTCCGCCACTAACACCAAAGGTTTCTGACCACAATGAACGTTGGTTGTTGCGCGGACAAGGGCGGATGGTAGCGGAAATAGCGCGGATTGCCTCTCTCGGCGCTTCACGGCATTGCGCCACACGCAGCTTCTTTATTCGTTGTTATCTCGCAAAAAGAGCCTCTACGCGCGAACTGGCTTAGGCGAGCGGCTGTGT
>CADDZN010000176.1 GCA_902812375.1 bacterium
GCGGGCGCGTCCGTTATTGGAGAAGAGGAATTTGCCGACCTTGTAGTCAATCTTCTTTTCCTTGACCTGGGCTTCGGTCATTCCGATCGATGCGACTTCGGGGTGGCAGTAGGTGGCGTTCGGGATATTGCCGTAGTTCACCGGCTGAACGTGCTTATCGCCGCCAAGGAATTCAGCGAAGACGACGCCTTCGCGCGAGCCTTTGTGGGCGAGCATCGGTGGGCCGGCGACATCGCCGATGGCGTAGACGCCTTTGACAGAGGTTTCCATGCGCTCATTGATCTTGATGAACCCCCGATCGGTGAGCTGGACACCGAGCTCCTTGAGACCAATGTTCTCGACATTGGGCGCGCGACCGGCGGCGACGAGAACTTTCTCCACTTCCAGGGGCTGTTTTTTGCCGCCCGATTCGACGTTCATTGTCACCGAATCCTTGCCGACTTTCACATCGCTGATTTTGGCGCCGGCCAGGACATCGATCTTCCGCTTCTTGAAGCCTTTCGTCAACTCAGCGCTGCAATCGGCGTCCTCCAGCGGGAGGATGACGGGAAGTGCCTCGATGAGAGTGACCTGAGTTCCGAACGCGTTAAAGACATCGGCGAATTCGCAGCCGACCGCTCCGGCACCGACGATCACCATCGTTTTGGGAGCTTTCTCGAGGACGAGCGCTTCGTCGGACGAGAGGACGGTCGTTTTATTCAGCTCGAGTCCGATCTGCGGTAGGCCTTTGACGCGGGAGCCCGTCGAAATTACGACAGCTTTTCTGGCGTCGTGCTTTTCGTCTTTTCCGTTCGCGCTGACGGTGACCGAATTCTTGCTGGAGAGTTTCGCGGTGCCTTTTATCCAGGTGATCTTGTGCTTCTTGAAGAGGAACTCGACGCCTTTGGAGTTCTGGTTGCTGACGGCGCGTGAGCGCTTCATGGCGACGCCGTAGTCCAGTTTTACGTCGCCGACGGTGACGCCAAAATCTGCCGCGTGCGTTACACGGGTAGCCAGAGATGCCGATTCGAGGAGTGCTTTGGCGGGGATGCAACCCCAGAGAACGCAGGTGCCGCCGAGGCCTTCTTTTTCGATGACGGCTACGGACATCCCGAGCTGAGCGGCGCGGATCGCGCCGACATACCCAGCGGGGCCGCCGCCTATGAATATCACGTCGTACGAAGCCATTTATTTCGGGTGGTTAGGGTACTCGTGTAAATCTAGCTCTTAGCGCAACTGCGCTGACTGCCCAAGCCCCGGAACGGATTCTTATGTTGCCCAGAACGTCGTGTAGAAGAGGAGGTTGTGATACAACGCGATCGAAAACCCGACGGCCGTAGAAAGAATTACCGCGCTGATGGCCGAGCGAGTCTTAGAAGTCTCGTAGGCTCGCCGCAAAGCGAGATCGATGTAGACAATGAGACTGAAGAAGATCATGAGATCGATTGCGAGCTCGCCTTGCAGGACCACCGCAATCCGCGCTGTTCGTGGACGACTGCGTAGTGTCTGTGGATGTACTGCGCGTACTTGTTCCTCGGCCAAGTGAGCGAGAGTGTAGTCCCTGGCCGAGAGTTTTTTTTCGCCACACTCGGAGCAGTATTTGCCCGTGAGCTGAGCGCCGCAATTCCCGCAGGTTCCAAGAGAAAACGCCCCCAACTCCGAGATCGGAAGCGGGGGCGCTGATGGCCGTGAAAGAGGCGTAGCCACTCGTCTAGATCAGAAGTGACAGTGGATTCTCGATGTAGCGTCTGACCGTCTGAAGGAATTTCGCGCCGGTTGCGCCATCAATCACGCGATGATCGCAGCTCATCGTCACGCGCATCCTTTGCCGGATTTCCAGTTGACCGTCGATCACGAATGGTTTTTCCTCGACGCCACCGATCGCAATGATGCCCGCTTCGGGCGGATTGATGATGGCCGTGAACTGATCGATGCCGAACATGCCGAGGTTGGAGACGGAGAACGTCGAGCCTGTGTACTCCTCAGGAGTGAGCTTGCGCTCACGGGCCTTGCCAGCGAGCTCACGCGCCTTGGCTGAGATCTCCCACAGCGTCATGCGATCCGCATCGAACAGAACGGGTGTGATGAGTCCGTCTTCGATCGCCACGGCCATCGCGACGTGAATGCGATTGAACTGCCGGATCTTGTCGTCGAGCCAGTGCGCGTTCACTTCCGGATGCTCAGCGAGTGCGAGTGCGACCGCCTTGATCACGATGTCGTTGAACGACACTTTGTACTCGTCGCCCATCTCTGCGAGTTGCGCGCGCATCTCGGCGGCACGCGTCGCGTCGAACTCGGCGGTGAGGAAGAAAGTCGGGACCGGGCCGTTGGATTCCGAGAGGCGACGCGCGATCGTCTTCCTGATCTGCGTGAGTGGTACATCCTTGAAGTCGCCTTCCTTTGCGAGACGCTCGGCCGCGGCAGACCGGCCAGAGGCAGCAGTCGCTTTTGCATTCTCGATGTCGCGCTTGACGATGCGGCCGCCGGGGCCTGAGCCCTGGATGCCGCCCAGCGAAATCCCTCTTTCGGTTGCGAGGCGACGGGCGAGTGGAGACGTGCGCTGACGTCCACTGCCGGCCTGAGCAGGTGGATGCGCGCCGTTTCCTTTCTGTTGAACCGGCGGAGGCGACGCGGGCCGAGGCGGAGCCGGACGCGGAGCCGGCGGCGCCGAGCGTGGTGCTGGTGCGCCGCCGGTAGATCCACCCGCCTTTTGTTGCGGGGGAGTGGAAGCCTCTCCCTGCGACTGGCCGGGGGCGCGAGGTACGGGATTCTTTGCGGCCGACTCCGTGGTGTCCGCAACGGTCTGGTTAGCCGAGCTTGCGGGTGCGGTGCCCGCGCCCTGGCCGGCCTGTCCGGCAGCAGTCGGAGCGCCCGATGAAGCGGCGCCGGCTCCGACTATCGCATCGATATTCTCATCGGGAGCGGCGATCACAGCGAGCAGAGTTCCGACGGGTGAGGCATCGCCTTCATTCGCGAGCCGCTTGCGCAGCACTCCCTCACCGCGCGCAACGAGCTCCATCACCGCCTTGTCGGTCTCGACCTCCGCGAGGACATCCCCAGCGGCGACGGTATCGCCTTCATTCTTGTTCCATTTGACGAGACGACCCTCTTCCATCGTCGGCGAGAGCGCCTCCATCACCACTTTCGTTGCCATATCGGTTAGTCGAGGTACATGACTTTCTTGATCGCCGCCACTGTTTTGCCGGCGTCAGGCTTGGCGGCGCGCTCGAGATTCTTCGCGTAAGGCATCGGCACATCTTCCTGATGCACGCGCAGTACTGGAGCATCGAGATCGTCGAAGCATTCACGCTGAATGAAGTCGACAACCTGGGAGCCCATCCCGCAGATCTCCCAACCCTCCTCGAGCACGACCGCGCGATTGGTTTTTTGTACCGAGCGCGCTATTGCATCGACGTCCATCGGACGAACAGTGCGGAGGTCGACGACGTCGATGTTGATGCCTTCCTTCGCGAGGTCGTCCGCGACCTTCATGGCGACGAGCACCATTTTGCCGTGCGTGATGAGGGAGCAGTGATCGCCTTCGCGTTTGAGCTCCGCGACACCAATCGGGACGATGTGCTCACCTTCAGGCACTTCACCCTTGGTGTTATACAGCATCTCACCCTCGAGGAACACGACTGGATTGTCATCCCGAATCGCGGACTTGAGCAGTCCCTTCGCATCCGCCGGAGTGCCCGGTGTGCAGACCTTGAGACCCGGGATGTGCGCGAGCCAACTCTCCCATGCCTGGGAGTGCTGGGCGCTGAGCTGAAGTGCCGCGCCATTGGGTCCGCGGAAGACCATCGGCATCTTGTACTGACCGCCTGACATGTAAAGCATCTTCGCCGCGGCGTTCACGACTTCGTCGAGCGCGAGCAGCGCAAAGTTCCAGGTCATGAACTCGACGATCGGACGGAGCCCGACCATTGCCGCGCCCACTCCGACGCCGGCGAATCCGAGCTCTGTGATCGGAGTGTCGACGATACGCATCGGACCGAATTCGTCGAGCAATCCTTTAGAGACTTTGTACGCGCCGTTGTACTGCGCGACTTCCTCGCCCATGAGGAAGACGGTCTCATCGCGCTGGAGCTCTTCTCTGAGCGCCTGCGTGAGCGCATCGCGGTAAGTGACTACTGGCATCAGGAGGTGCTGTCCGCGAGGACGTCCTTGTACAGATCCTCGAGCGGTGGCTCGGGGCTGGCATCAGCGAAATCCCATGCATCCTGAGCGATCGCCTTCGCTTCGTCATCCATCTTGTGCATCTCACCTTCGGTGAGCTCGCCCGCCTCGAACATTTTATTGTGGAGCAGGAGGATCGGATCACGCTTCATGTTCTCCTCGAGCTCGTCCTTCGTGCGGTAGGTTCCACTCACTGCGTCCGACATCGAGTGGCCCATGAACCGGTAGGTCTTCATTTCAACGAGGGTTGGGCGCTTCTCCTTGCGGGCGCGCTCGATCGCTCTCGCCATACAATCTCGGACCGCAAAGACGTCCTGACCGTCGATGCTTTCGCCATCCATCCGGTAGCCTTTCGCGCGAATGATGACGTCTTCATTGGCGGTAGAGCGTGAGATCGCGGTGCCCATTCCGTAACGATTGTTCTCGATAATGAAGATGACAGGCAGGTTCCAGAGCGACGCCATGTTCAGCGCTTCGTGGAAGGCGCCGATGTTCACTGCGGCTTCACCGAAGAAACACACGCAGACCTGGTTGCCGCGCTTGTACTTGATCGCGAAGCCGACGCCGGCGGCGATTGGCACGTGTCCACCGACGATGCCGTGGCCGCCAAGGAAGTTCGTCTTTGCATCGAAGAGGTGCATCGATCCACCTTTGCCGCCCGAGCATCCATCGACGCGGCCGAAAAGCTCCGCCATCACGGATCGTGGGCTGACGCCGCGTGCGAGGGCCTGACCGTGATCGCGGTAAGCAGTGATCACGTAATCATCGGGGCGAATCATCGACATCACGCCAGTCGAAATCGCTTCCTGGCCGATGTAGAGGTGACAGAATCCGCCGATTTTCCCGAGCGCGTACGCTTCAGCGCAACGCTCCTCAAAGCGACGCTGGAGGAGCATAGATCTGAGAAGCTCGCGACGCTGCTCGACGGTGGTGCCGGCGATGTTAGCAGGTGGTGCTGATGCACCGGCGCCGTTGCCGGACGCCCGACTGTCGCCAGAGCGGTTGTCGCCTGAACGATTGTCGGGGGCGGGCGCGTTCTGCTTCTCCTTCGCCGCGGTTGGCTGCTTCGATTCGGTTTTCATACTCCGGCCGCCTGAACCTGCTCCCACGCGTGATAGCTGGAGCGAACGAGGGGGCCGGATTCGACGTGGCGAAATCCCATCTCCATTCCAATCTCGTAAAGCCGTCTGAATTCCTGCGGAGTGTAATAGCGATCGAGCTCGATGTGCGCGTCCGACGGCCGGAGGTATTGGCCAAGGGTGAGGATGTCGACGTCGACTGCGCGCAGATCGAGCATGACGGCGATGACTTCCTCAATGGTCTCGCCCATACCGAGGATCATACCCGTCTTCGTCGGAATATCTGGCGCGACGCGTTTGGCGTAGCGGAAGATCTCCATGACCCGCGGATATCGTCCACCGGGTCGTGCTTTCTTGTAGAGTCGCGGCACGGTTTCGGTGTTGTGATTGTAGATCTCGGGTCCAGCCTCGAGTACCGTGCGAATACTGTTTTCGTTGCCCTGGAAATCGGGGACGAGGACTTCCACCGAGCATCCGGGGATGCGTTCGTGAATCTGTCTGATCGTCTCGGCGAAAATGTACGCGCCGAAATCGGGAAGGTCGTCGCGGTCGACGGAAGTTATAACGGCGTGCTGGAGGCCCATTTCGGCGATGGCTTGGGCGACGCGAGCTGGCTCAGCGATGTCGTATTTGGGCGGGCGACCATGAGCGACGGCACAGTAGGCGCAATTTCTGGTGCAGACATCGCCCAGGATCATGAAGGTGGCGGTGCCGTGCTCCCAGCACTCGCCGACGTTGGGACAATGGGCTTCCTCACACACCGAATGCAGGTCGAGATCGCGCATCAAGTGCTTGAGTCGCAGGTAGTTGGGGCCGCCGGGGGCTCGTACCTTGAGCCACGCGGGCTTCCGCTCGGGGAGCGGTTCAGCGCGGTGGCGCCCCATGATTTGATAGAGGGTATCTGGCATCGTTTGCGGCTCGCGGAGCGAATCCGGCGAGCTCAGGCAATCTACATTAAAAGCGGTCTGGGCGAAATTGCGACAGGTCGTGGCTAAGTGGTGTCGCTGTCACGAGATCGGCTATTATATCCCCCGTCAGGGGGGCCATCAGCACGCCGTTGCGCGAGTGACCGCAGGCGTACACGAGCGATTGGTACTCCGGATCAAATCCGATAATGGGCAGCATGTCCGGGGTCACGGGCCGGAGACCTGCCCATGCACGAATCTCTTCGCTCGCCGAGAGAGCGGGGCAAATCTCTTCGGCGGCAGATCGAACTTTTCGAATGCCGGCGTCGGTGGTAGTCGCGTCGAAGCCTACATCTTCCATGGTGCTGCCGCCGATAGTTGAGTTTCCTCTCGGAACGACGTATCCACGCGGACCGTAGACGACGTGTCGCAAAGGAGTAAGCGGATACGAAACGAGCTGGCCGCGCGCGGGTCGTACAGCTCGCGCGAGGCGGGTGCCTGGGATGCGACCAACCCACGCTCCAGCGGCAATAACGACGCGAGCGGCCTCGTGCGCTTTTCCAGATTTGGTTCGCACTCTGGCGGATACTTGACCGGGCTCGATCTCGATGACGCTGTCGTCCAGGGTCGTGATGAGGCTCGTGCTCTCCGAATATTTCCGCAACGCGTCGAGAAGCATCGTGTTGTCGACCGATCCGTCATCGGGATTGAACATCGCGCCAAGGGCATGGGACAGCGAAGGCTCGATCTCCGTCAGCT
>CADDZN010000177.1 GCA_902812375.1 bacterium
GTGCGATGGGCCGTCCAGCTCCGACGCATCATCGCCGTCCCACCACGTTGCCGGGAGTGGTCCCCGATCGCCTCTCGCCACGCGCGGCGTCATAGCGAGCGCCGCGACTAAGGAGGTCACCTCCATCTGTGCTACGAAAATCGGCGTAGCAGGAAGGCAAGTTTTGCGGCCGATGAAGAGCGGCCGAGCAGGTTCTCTGAGCGCGTTCTTAACATCATCAATTTTCGGATCTTCTTCGCCGACCAAGGTCACCGCTACTGTGTGGATGCTATCGGCGCGATAATGTCGATACCTTTGATGCGTGACGTCGCCGCTCGCCCCGCCGCGCGCCGCAATCTTACCAAGGGTGGTCCATCCTGCCTTTTCGGGTTTCATCCAGTCCTGCGAGAGGTCGACAGTTTGGTAGTCAACAAAAGACTCTCCTTGGCGATCGATTCGCGCGGCATACCGCAAACGCTCCTGAAAAGCCGCGAGCTTGTCAAACTCTTTGTGCTCCCATCCCAGAGCATTCGCAATCAGGCCAGTGAGCATGGACAGGGCGGGGAATCTTTGTACAACTCCGTTCTGATCGATCATCGGCGCGCCAAAGCTTACGAGGGGCGCTTCGAGCCGAAGGATCAGGACTTTCAACTCAGGCCACCCGATCCCGCGACCACGTCGCGAGGTCAGCGAGGCTCATCCCTTGCTCGAACAGATCGCCGGTCCGGAGTCCGGCGTGAGCACGTTCCTCGTTCTTGCCGTACATCGCATCGAGATCAGCCAGATGAGAGGCCAAGGCCTGGTAGCTAGTCTCAATGATGTTGCCATTTGGCCGCACAGCGTCGAGGAAGGCATTTTGAAGCGTTCTGGGTTGCGCTTTGCCCACCTCGACGAGAACCAGATGGCTGTATGCGTACGGAGCCGTCGATCCCTTCTTCGCTCCTGGACTAACGGTCGCGACCATGTGTACCAGGTTGTGCACTACATCACTCATGAGTTGCCGATCCCGCCCAAGATTTGACTCGAGACCTCCCACATCGACGACGACGTAGCCGTAGTACACGCCGCTCGTCAGCTCACTTGCATTGATGTGTCCGGACGCCTGTTCGCCTGCGTTCCTTGCCAGATCATCGAGAGCGGAGAAGTAATCGCTTTCCGTCATCTGAGTGTGAACTGTCATCGCGTGAGCGACGTGGATGGCGGCGTCTGTCCGGGCGAGAATATCTCCGGTAACCATTCGGCCAAAGAGTGCCGCTCCGAGTCCCGCTTCCAGTGAACCCGGCATCAAAGCTTGAATATTTTCCTTCAGGTCTTTGTCCTTTCCCATCCGCGCATCGATTGCTTTCTCAAGTTGTGACGCACCGTCGTTCGATTCCCGTATCGCCTCGCGGGCTAGCTGACACAAGTAATCCAATTCTGGTTTTCCCAGTACGGTGACTTGGGCGGTTGCGACTATATCCGGCGTGGATGCGCGCACCTCCGGTTCGCCCGCATCCTGACCAGTCGAAGATCCCTCCGATGGCTTGATCTTCTTGGCTCTGGTCGCTCTCTCCGCTTTCTCTTTCTTTTGTTCGCTGCCCAGGAGCACCCCGACAATTTTTCGTGCCGCAGTTCTCGCTACTTCCTGATTGACGCCTTCTTTCGTTAGCGGCTCGACGATAAACCTCTCGAAGGATTCTCGGGACCTGACGGATTGCGGGGCCGCGATCGATCCTAGCGCGTGCTCTCCCTCATATGCCCGCCAGTGTGCCTTCAGACACTGCGACGAAATGCGGGTCCGTACGCCACCGCCAAAAGGCATCCGTTTCGCGAATCCGGCGTCGTCTCTGTTCAGAAGCGACGCGGGATAGCTGGTCAAGGTGTGAATTTGCAGGAACCGGGCACCCATTGATCTCTCCTTTGTATTTAAGTGACAACCGTGCTTCCAAGTGCGCGGTAGTAATCGCGAGCCACTCGCCGCCGGGTGCTCTCTTCATCGGATCGGCCCGCCGAAAGAATGAGCCTCGCTGCTCCTGTCCAGTCCACTGGGACGGCTTTCGCCGTCAGGAACCGCGCGAGAGCCGGGATTTCATCTACGAGCCGGGATGCATCTGCGCGCAGGAGCCGGGAAAAGCGCAGCTCGGAGTACTCGGCGTTTGCCAAGGCTCGACCGAATCTAGTGCCAGAACTATGGAGGTCACCTAGGTGAGCCAGGCCGACGATGATGCTGGCCCATCGCGTTTCGAGCTCCTCTTGGCCCAGTCCTCCGAATTCCTCGACAGGCAGGACGCTGGTGAGCTTGAAAAACGCAGCCGCGGGGCTCGCAGGATCCATTCGTCGCAGGGCGGCAACGTCTGCGAGCGACAGTATCCCGGCGCCATACCGAAGTAATCCGGCAATTCGGCCGATCAGCGCGTCAATGCTTTCGGGCTCGCGACGGGGATTCTCACTGATCATACAGGTCTCCATCAGCACGCTGATCCCCACTAATGGATTCAGCGAGGGTTGGAAAGTGCGTCTTCAAACATCCCGAGAACATTCCTTCAGCATTGCTCACACTGTGATACCAGCGTCCCGATGGAAGGCAGCAGCGATCTATGACGCGCTGAAGTTCTGCGCGTGCCAGTTCATGCAGGCGGCGCTGCCAGTCACGCTGCGCTTGTTGATCGCCTGAGTCAATAGTGCCAAACAACTCGTCGAAGAAGATGTCGTTCACACGCTGATCGAAATTGTCAGGAACCGTTTTTTCCCCGAGCGCGAGTTGCTTCAGGGCCGGAAACAGAACGTTTTTTCTCATGCGGTCGGCATCCTGAACATTGCTGCGCGCGCGTACGCCGAGAGCTGCGCGCGTGTCTGGGCGGCCCAATCTTCGACGCACTTGGGTGGGGATTGGGACTGTTCGCGTGTGAAGCCCTTCCGTTTTGCCCTGACCGCGAGCCATCGCGGAAGCGAGAATGAGTAGCGGATCGGTATCTTCCGGTCGAACGACTTGCGTGGCAGCGAGCTCGAAATCCTCTTCGAGAAGCACACGCGTCAGCAATGCGTAGTGAAAGCCCCGTTCACCAATCGTGAGCGCACCGCGGTCGCTCTTCTCGATCGGAATCCATGGGTCTCCGACGTCACCGGTCTTATCAAGAGCCACGCACCGTCGAGATTTGGATGTCCTGTAAAAAGACCGAAGCCCCAGAGGCGAAGCCACCAGACGTACCCGACGGCAGATTTCGATAAAGCAGGGGGTGAGCTGTTCGCGCTCGAGTGAGCTAGTTCCATCCCACGGTAGAGTCCACACGATGGAGACGCCTGCTTCTGAAAGTCCGCAGCGATCGACCACTGATTGCCACGACTCCAAGAGCACGTTCACGTCACGCGAAAATCTCGAAGCGAGCGTGAGGTCGGGGGCGTTCCCTACTCGGGGTCGACTGCCGTATCCTCCCTTCATTCGTGCGATGCCATTGTAACCCCCTGCGCCGCCGGAATACCCCTCCATTGTTTGCAGTGTCGCAAGGGCGAAGCACCACGCTTCCGTATCCGTCGCCGCGATCCTCGATGGCTTCACGTCGTGTCCTTTGGCCGTTACCAACACATCGATATCGTCCGGATGATCGGCTTGCTTCCATTTTTCGAGGCTACCCTCTGGTACGGGAGGCTGAAAGAATGCCGCCTTCGAAAGATCTTCGACCAGAAGGCACCAAGGTTCGTGCGACCCATTAGTGAGGTCGAGAATCGCAGAGCGCCACTCCGATTCCGAAAAACCGGGATCACGCCGCCCGGAGCGGTGCAGCACGATAGCCGCGAGTTGGGTGAGGAACATGCACCAGGGGTCGAGCTGGTGTGCCTGTGCCGCGGGGAAATCCAACAACTCGCCCGCAGCGAGCTTCGTCAGCACCTCTGGCAGAGTCGCGCGAGCCCGACGCCGACTGCGATCGCGCCAACTAATGAGTGGGTCCGTCAGGAGGTTATGAGCCGTCATCTTCTCCTCCATCCTTTTCCTGAGACGACTTCCGTAATCCAAGTCGATCGTAAATGAAACTTTTCCCACCAAACACGAGCCGTGTTATGTCACCGCTGCTTGATTCGACCCGACCGATGTACTCGTCTGCCGGTATGTCCATCGTCCACGCCGCGCGGAGTGTCAGCTCGTCAATCCTGAGGCCGAAAGGACTCGTGAATGGCGATTCGAACTTGACGCGCCGATCGCTGTCACCGAGACGTGTCGGGATCCGAACGTCATCGGAGAAACTGGTCTCGGAATACGGTTGCGTCCAGTCAACAAGATTTAGCTGGGCTTGGCGCGACTCCCCATACCGGATTCCGGCCGTGCGTTGGGCATGCAGCTCCCACCCCGCGCCTTTCTCCGTGGCGATCTCGTTCAAGGCGCTTGGGTGAAGACTTCGCTCCACGAGTTCGCGGTTCATGTCCGGGATCTCCCAGGTAGAACAATTCTCGATCAGCCGCCACGTTGCCTCGAGCACATGCAGGTCCGGATAGACAGTACCCAAGCCGTGGTGATGACGCGGTCGACCTTCGCGGCCCAAGAGCACGCCCAGATCTCGATTCGCCGGGACAACAACAATCGCCTTGGTTCCTTCGAATCCGACTGGCCGTCTTCGCGAGTGCCGGTGCAACCGTCCAAGGCGTTGGAGAAGTACGTCCATCGGGCAGAGATCTGTGATCAGGAAGTCGGCGTCCAGGTCGAGGGATTGCTGGACAGTCTGCGTAGCTACCACCACACAGCCACCTTCGCTACGCTTATTTCCGAACCGTTCATCCAGTGCGCGGTCGAGCGCCTCTCTATCCAGGCGGGCGAATCTCGCGTGATGAGGGGCGATAACCCTGCCGCATGTGAAAAGCACGTTCCGGCTACCCGCGCTCGCTGCCACCTGTTCGACCGCCAACTGCATGTTGACGCAATCGGTCACCGTGTTCTTGATGATGATTACCTTGGCTCCCGCGATTGCTGCCCTCACGGCGACAGCCGCCACCGCGTTGGTATCTTCGAGCTGCGGACAAACACTCACACTTATTCGTCGAGAGAACCGATCCCGCGTCAGGTCGAGCCCAATCTCGCCAGACCCGCGATGCGAGATTCGCGGATAAGGAGTGGCGATAGCGTCTGCGACGGTTGGTATCGAGACCGTTTTGCCAGGCGCCAGAAGTCGCACTCGTGCTTCGGCGCCGAGTGTTGCCGACAAAAGCAGCGCGTGTCCTCCGGCGGCAACATGACGAGCGAGCACATCTTCCAGAATCCGAGTCATGTAGGCGTCAGATGCATGCACCTCGTCCACCACAAGCAACTGCCGAAAGAGTGCTGAGGCGCGTAAATGTGCGTGGCGGATCCGTAGCGAGGACAGCAGAATCTGATCGATGGTACCGACCACGACGCAACCGGAGAGATAGCGCTTCGGGTCTTCGCCGGCCCAACCCCGATATCGAAATCGCCCCTCATCCGGCCACAGAACCTTGAAGCGCGGAAGTTTTTCCGCGCTCGTGTCGTCGACCTTTATATAGTCGGGAACTGCAAGCACGACAGGTGGCGGTGGCTTGAACGCGCGCTGCACGGCCTCGTAGACCCGTTTATGCATTTGAGTGGCGGCGGTCCGAGTCGGCAGGGCGAAGTACAGACCATCCACAGCCCCGGCGCTGAACAGCGTGACGAACCGCGCTAGCGCTGCTTCCGTTTTGCCGCTTCCGGTCTCGGCTTCCAGAATTGTGATCGAGCCAGGATCACGTTCGGGCAGCGTAAGAATAGCGGCCTGCGCGGCGCGTGGCTCAAACTCGCGCTCCGCGACTCGTTGGAACGCATTCCGATCGCTGGAGTCCGCGCGACGAGCTGGGTCGATCTCAAGCCACGATTCCGCAACGAAACGCTTCGCAGCATCTAGCGCGAACACCATACGGTCGTCGTCGACACTCTCCGAGTAGTGGAAGATTCGAGTGTCGGAGCCAATCCAGTCTGCGAGCATTACGACTCCCGCGTACGCGTGCTCCAGCGCGGGATGTTCCAGCAGCGTCCCCATCGAGCCGTCGAAAGCCGCGGGGAACCAACTGCGGCACCGGTCGAGTAGCGCTTCCACTCCGGCCTTGCAGTTCAGTCCTGCTCGCGCGCCCCACAGCGCCGGCTCGAAATGTGTGCTGTGAGTAAGCGCGTACGGGCAGCCGTGATGGCAGATCGCTGACGCAAGCAGACCTGTGGCTCCCTCGCCCCAGTCTCCTAAAGAATCGCAGCAAGAGAAAACGTCTTGCCCAATCGCGGACAATGCTTCGGTAACGTGTCCGGCCCTCGCTCCAAGCTCAGGTCGTCCCTTTGCCTGAAAGCCAATGTTGAACTTTCCAAGATCGTGCAGAGCAGCGAACACACTCAACCGAGCCCGCGTTACTTCGTCCAGGTCATCCCACCCGCAGAGATGCGCGAGATGACGACGCCACGACGGCAGCGCGAGCAACGTTGCAGCGCACGCAGAAACGTCAGCGCAGTGATCAATAAGTGGGTGCCAAACTGTTACCCGACCTGCATCGTCGTGCTCCAGCTTGCCCCAGAAGTCCGTGGGGGCGCCTCTCACGGCGGCAAGATCGCGACAATCGTTGTTGCAGGCATCCCGTAGAGAAAGAGGGCTGTGTAAATTTTGGGCATCCAACAGTGCGCACCCGCGAGCCCCGAAGCTAGCACTTCCCACTGACATTGCTCCTATCCGACCGATACTTTCAGAGTAGACAGGGGTGCCACGCGGAGTTTCCGCCGCCAGTTCAGCGGCGACGCGAGGCTGAGAAAGTCCCTCAGAACCTGATCCGGTTCGTACCGGCGTAGGGAGTCGAACAAATGACAACGCAGATGCAGTGCGCGCGTCGCGGCGAGATCACCGACGCG
>CADDZN010000178.1 GCA_902812375.1 bacterium
GCTCAATCGTGTCAGGGATTTGCGAGAGCTCGCTGTTCCACCGGGAAACCGATTGGAGCGTCTTAAGGGAAAGCGACGCGGTCAATACAGTATCCGCGTCAACGATCAGTACCGAGTCTGTTTCCGCTGGGAAGGGATCTATGCCGATGAAGTCGAAGTCACGGACTACCACTAAGCGCTCGCCGGGCATTCCTCGGCTTGTGCGCCGCCGTCTGCCAACGGCGATGCCACCGGTGCACCCAGGCGAGATGCTTCTTGAGGAGTTCCTCAAGCCGCTCGCAGTATCACAGTCCGCATTCGCCATCAGGCTCGGCGTCTCTTTTCCTCGCCTCAATGAGATTATTCGGCAGAAACGAGGTGTCACGCCTGATACTGCCCTGCGCCTGGCCCAGGTTACCGGTATGAGCGCAGACTTTTGGCTCGGCTTGCAGCTGGACTGGGACCTTTGGCATGTGCTGCGGTCAAAAGAAGCCGAGCGAATTGCGAAGCTCTCCCCGCTTCCTCGAGCGAGCTGACAAGGGTCTCCGCGCTGCCATCTAACGAACGTTGCAGTAGACGAGCGCTCGCTTTAAGGAATTGGAGTTGATCGCAATGACAGTCGAATCACTCGCAGCTTAGCTGGGCGTTAGGCCGCCACAAACTACTCGGCGCAAACCATGGCACTACCAAGAAGACCTGCGGTCGTGCACACGCCAGCCTTTCTTCTCGTTTGCGCCCTGTTGTGCACAGGAGCGAGCGGCTGCGTGCGAACGGTGCAGGCGTGGCCGCCGCCGCTCGCCAGTGGTACTCCTGTCGCAGCCCGGTTAGCCGCACCGCGCAGTATCGCATTTGAGGTGGGCGGCGATCGTGACTCGATATTGATGGTGCATGAGCTGCACGGGCGCGTTGTATCGCTAAATGGAAAGACCCTCGTAGTTCGCGTCACGCGTGTACCCCGAGGGGCAGGTGGAGGACGGGTAGTCGGCGGGACGGCGACGGTTGAGTTGGATTCCGGAACGATCGTGACTCGGTCCGAAGTTGATGCTTGGAAGGTTGGTTACGGGATATTAGCCACCGTCGTGCTAATATTTGCGGGACTTGTCATGTCGGGCGGCTGAGAGTATCGCCGTGAGACGGTCCACTCCGGCCACACGTGCGTCGCTTGCAGTCCGCACCCGCGCATCTCCTAACGAACATTGCATAAGGGCAGGAGTGACCCAGAATCCGGGACACCAACAACATGAGAGGAGCTCCGTGAACGTCGCACTAACCCGATGGCTAGCGGCAGGCATCGTCGCGCTTTCTGCTCCGCCTCTCGTCGCGCAGAGCGTTTGCACGCGCTGCGACACGATTCCTCTTCCTGAGCACCCACGCCCCGATTTCGAGCGGAGCGACTGGCAGAATTTGAACGGTGCGTGGCACTTCCGCGCCGATCCTGGTGATATCGGTCAGCGCGAGAGCTGGCAGAGCAGGGCATTGCCCTCGCCGCGCAAAATTCTCGTTCCGTT
This sequence comes from bacterium, assembly GCA_902812375.1. Taxonomy (GTDB): domain Bacteria; phylum Gemmatimonadota; class Gemmatimonadetes; order Gemmatimonadales; family Gemmatimonadaceae; genus UBA4720. The sequence continues at coordinate 1,488 of CADDZN010000178.1, forward strand.
CTCCTGGGCGGCGCCGTTGTCGGGTGTTGTCGACAGCGCGAACATCGCATGGTACGAGCGAACCATCCAGGTTCCGCGGAGCTGGCGCGGCAAGCGGATATTTCTCGTCGTCGGCGCGTCGGATTGGAAGACGACAGCCTGGCTCGACGGTGTAAAGCTCGGCCAGCACGAGGGTGGTTACACGCCGTTCTCCTTCGAGCTAACTCCTCGTCTCACTTACGCGGGTCAGCGTCTCACGCTCCGTGTCGATGACGCGCCGCGTCCGTTCAAGCTCGAGGGCAAGCAAGGCTACGGGAACGCGCGCGGAATCTGGCAGACCGTTTATCTCGAGGCGCGCGGGACCACTCCACTGGCCTCGGTGCACTTCACTCCGAACATCGATCGCGATGTGGTCGGAGTGGATGTTCGGTTGCTCGGGCCCGCGCCAAAACCGGTCACCGTACGAGTCGATATCACCAATCGCGCTGACAAGCCATCCGCGACACGGACTATCGCGCGCGGCAGCGATCGCGCGCGCTTCGAGATACCGCTTCCCACGGCGCATCGATGGTCACTCGACGATCCCTTTCTCCACCAGGCGACAATCACCGTCTCGGGCACCGGTGTCCCAGATCGCGTCGACAGCTACTTCGGGATGCGCAAGATCTCGGTCACGAATCTACCCGGCACGACCATTCCGTACGTGTCGCTCAACGGCTCTCCTGTTTATCTCGAGCTCGCGCTCGACCAGGCGTATCATCCAACCGGTTTCTACACGTTTCCAACCGACTCATTCACGCGGATGGAAATTCTGCGGGCAAAGCAGATCGGACTCAACGGATTGCGCGAGCACATCAAGATCGAGTCGCCGCGCAAACTGTACTGGGCGGACAAGCTCGGCCTCCTCATCATGGCGGATGTTCCGAACTGGTGGGGACCACCAGACTCCGCCGCCTTTCGTGAGCACGATGCGGCAATGCGTGGAATGATCGAGCGCGACTACAATCATCCCGCGGTGTTTGCGTGGGTGATGTTCAACGAAACGTGGGGACTGACGACCAAAATCGGGAACCGCGACGTCTACCTGCCCGAGACCCAAGCGAGAGTCGCGGCCGACGCGCGTCTCGCCAAAGCACTCGACTCCACCCGACTCGTCGAGGACAACTCGGTCTGCTGTCGCCGAGGACACACGATTACCGATATCAACTCATGGCACGAATATCTGCCGGGTTGGCGCTGGCACGATTACATGCGCGTCGTGAGTGACAGCACGTTCCCGGGGTCACCGTGGAATTTCGAGCCCGGTTATCGGCAGGACGGACAGCCGATGATCAACTCGGAGTTCGGCAATGTCTGGGGATACGAGGGCAGCACCGGCGATGTCGACTGGAGCTGGGATTATCATCTCGCGATAAATGAGTTTCGACGCAACCCGAAGCTCGCGGGCTGGCTCTACACCGAGCACCACGACGTCATCAACGAGTGGAACGGCTACTGGCGCTTCGATCGCACCAACAAGGAGACCGGGCTCGGCGAATTCATTCCGGGGATGTCGTTGCGCGATCTGCACGCGCCGCTCTACATCGCTGTCGGGGGCGAGATGGCGCGCGCATCGAAGCCCGGCGAGAATGTGAGCGTGCCGATCTGGGCGTCGTTCCTCACCGGTAACCGCGTGTATGGCGATTCACTCGTGCTCCTGACCGAGCTGTACGGATGGAACGCGCTCGGCGAACGCAAGACGTACAGCAGTGCGCGCCGAATGGTGAAATACCATCCATGGATGTCAGAGGCTCTGCCACCACTGGAAGTCACCATGCCGAACGAGAGCGCGGTTGCGGTACTGGCTGTGCAGCTCGCGGATGTCTCGGGTGCAGTCGTCGCGCGAAATTTCACGACGTTCGTCGTCGAGGCCGATCCGCCTCGGGAAGTGCGGACCAGCGACGGTCGGCGTGCGCTGCTCGTGCGGGTGGATCCAGCCGCGCACAGCGACGCGAAATGGTCGCGCAAAATGTGGACGGTGATGGATGGTCTCAAGGTGAGCGGCGCAGGTGCCGGATACTTCGAGTATCGAATTCCGTGGCCTGAGGGTGTCCAGATCGGTACGGTGGACAATGCGACATTCCTGGTCGAGGCGTCGGCGAAGCAGTTATTCGGCAAGGATCGCGAAGCGGGCGACAGCGTCGGCGGTGATTTCATGCGCGGCGGCGGGAGCCAGGATCCGAGCCGGAATCCCAACTCGTATCCGATGACCGACGAGAGAAAGTATCCGAGTGCGGTGACGGTGCGAGTGAACGGTGAAGTTGCCGGCCGTTACGATCTCACTGACGATCCCGCCGATCATCGCGGCATCCTGAGCTGGTTCTCGCAGAAGCGCGATGGCAAGCTGCGCGAGGCCGGATCGTACGGTCAGTTGCTGCGCGTTCCGATCCCGGCGTCGGCGCTCGCGGCGGGTGCGCGAACCGGTACGCTGGTCGTGCGGCTTGAGGTCAGCGATGCGCTGCCGGGTGGGCTCGCGATTTACGGACGACACTTTGGACGCTACCCGGTAGATCCCAGCGTGCTATTCGTGATGCGCTGAGGAGTGTCGGACCTGGAGTGGCCAAGTTTTATTCCGCTTATTGATCTACGATCGACACTTAACACCCTGAGGTTTCAAGTCATGACGGATCGTGTGCCGCTCTCCAACGCCGGAGTGCGCTTTCCTCCGCCGCTCATTTTCCTGCTCGGCTTTTCTGCTGGGTGGGCTCTGAACCGATATCTGTACGCGCTCCCGTTGTCGGGTTTAGTCGGTTCGGCGCTCAACCCGTTCGGCATCGCTGCGCTCACGCTCGGAATCGCGCTCGCGGCATGGGGGATGATCACGTTCCGGCGCGCCAAAACCGCGATCGTTCCTCACCACAGCGCGAGCAGACTGGTAACGCACGGTCCGTATCGGTTCACCAGGAATCCGATGTACACCGGATTGACGATCGCGTATCTCGGTGGCTCGGCCCTGGTAGACTCGGCGTGGCCAGTCATCCTTCTTCCCGCGGTGATTCTCATCCTCGTTCACACGGTCATCTCGCGGGAGGAGATGTACCTCACCGATGCGTTCGGCGCGGAGTACACTCGATACCTCGCGACCGTTCGTCGTTGGCTCTAACACGTTGCAAAGTCACCCGCCTACTTACTTTCTAAGCCAGACCGTTCTGATGCTCCAAGGACTAGCGACGACGGCGCCCCGTTGTGATTATCGGAGGGCCGCTGTTCTCGCCTTCTCATCAGTTACGACGAGCGTGTTATGCGTCTGAGTTCTTTCATGTCGTTGGTTGGCTCCGCAGCCGCGGTTATCACCTGTACGGCTTCGGCACAGGTACGTGCGCGACCGCCGGCTGCTCCGGCGACCACTACTCTCCTCGTACCCGAGCGTGTGTGGGACGGCGTATCGGACGCGCCGCACGCCGGCTGGGCCGTGTTAGTCACTGGAAATCGCATTGTCTCCGCCGGTCCGCGCGGGCAGATCAACGCGCCTGCAGGAGCGACGACGATCAATCTCCCCGGCACGACACTCTTGCCAGGATTGATCGATGCGCATTCGCACGTGCTGCTGCATCCGTACAACGAGACGTCATGGAATGACCAGGTGCTTCACGAAGCGCTGGCGCTCCGCACCGCGCGCGCGGTCAATCACCTGAGAGCGACGTTGATGGCCGGCTTCACGACGCTGCGCGACCTGGGCACCGAGGGCGCGGGCTACGCCGATGTCGGGCTCAAGCAGGCCGTGAATCAGGGAATCATTCCCGGCCCGCGAATGTTCGTCTCCACCCGAGCGATCGTTGCAACGGGCGCTTATGGACCTGCTGGCTTCACGCCCGAGTACACGAACGACATCCCGCAGGGCGGCCAGGAGGCGAGTGGTCTCGAGCAGATGGCGCAGGTGGTGCGCGATCAGATCAAGCACGGTGCTGATTGGGTAAAGATCTACGCCGATTACCGCTGGGGACCAAATGGCGAGAATGAGCCGACTTTCACACTCGACGAGCTAAAGGAAGCCGTCGACATCGCGAACACATCGGGGCGTCCGGTGACAGTGCACGCAACAACCGCAGAAGGGATGCGTCGCGCTATTCTCGCTGGCGTCACGACCGTCGAGCACGGCGACAATGGCACGCCGGAAGTATTCAGGATGATGGCTCAGCGCGGGATCTGTCTCGTGCCAACCGTTGCCGCGGGCGACGCTATCCTGCAGTACCGCGGCTGGCGAAAAGGCGTCGACCCCGATCCGCCGTCAATCGTCGAAAAGAAAAAGAGTTTCCGGGATGCGCTCGCCGCGGGTGTGACGATCTGCAACGGCAGTGATGTCGGCGTATTCACCCACGGCGACAACGCGCGAGAAATCGAGATGCTCGTCGCCTACGGAATGACCCCGGTGGCCGCGCTCCGCTCGGCAACATCGATCGACGCGAAGATGCTGCGCATGGGCGACCAGCTCGGTCAGGTGAAGGATGGATATCTCGCCGATCTAGTAGCGGTGAAGGGCGATCCCACCAAAGACATCTCGGCGATTCGACAGGTACAGATGGTGATGAAGGACGGGACGATCTACAAACAGTGACGAAGCCGCCTGCTCCGGCGCGCCTTATGCGGGCGGAAGGCCATACATTTTCACCCACTCCCAAATGAGCTCTGGCTCCGGCGCGGGCGGCTGGCGGGCCTGCGCCGCGTCGGTGCTAGGACGAGCTGCGCGCGAGTCTTGATTATCATTTCCTCTTCGTCCGGTGCAGCGCTGCCAATTTTCGGGCGTCCGCTGCATCTTTTCTCCTCCCCGTCGCCCTTTTGTTTCTTAGAAGTTCGTCGAGCCCGATAACTCGTACCGGCTGGCCATCAACGATGGTCTCAGTCGCACCCGCCCACACGTCCGGAAAGGTCACGCCGTCTATCGCACTTAGTAGGTCTATACGATACGGTGGGGCACCAAACTGAGTGACCATCTCAGGCTCTAGCAAGGCTTTCGGATCAATCACATTTGAGGGAGCCCCAAAATCCTGCATCGCAGTACAGAGGCGTGTCACGTTCGCCTTCGTGCGACGGTACAGAAAATCGATATCGCCCGTCGCCCGCACCACTCCGTGAACACTTAGTGCGTAACCTCCCACCAGCACGAAATCCACGCGGAACTTGTTGAGGCTCGCAATGAAATCGAGAAAATGGGTGGAAAGCTCGCCAGCGGCGGCGCTACCGCCACGCGAGCTCACCGGTGTGAATGAGTTTTCGTCGAGGCTCCGGGCTTCTTTGAGGACGCCATCGAATACGCGTGCTTCGAGATGCTCGAA
>CADDZN010000179.1 GCA_902812375.1 bacterium
CACGATCTCTTTCGGTCGCCAGACGCAATGCTTTGCGCTCGGGAAGGGAGGTCCCGCAGCCGTGAGCGCACCCGCTGTTGCGTTTCTCAGCCAGTTCACCCAGCGCGTGCACGTACCCCAGGTCTTCTCCGCGATCGACATCCACGATCACCGCGGCATTAAGCGCCGGCGGGTCGGGATAGTCCCAGAGGAAAAATTCCTTGCGATTGCCCTTGAAGGCGACTTCTACTACGTGCGGCATCACCTACTCCGTCCAGGCGCCCAGGCGAAGGAATTTCTGGCGGCGACGCCGCACCAGCTTCTCCGGGCGCATCTTTCTCAGCTCCTCGAGATGTCTGCAGAGCACCTCGCGCAGTGATCTCGCCGCAGTCTCGTGATCGGCGTGCGCGCCACCCTTTGGCTCCGGAACGACTTCGTCGATGACCTTGAGCTCGAGCAGCTCGGGCGCCGTGATCTTGAGAGCTGACGCAGCTTTCTCTCGCATCTCTGGGCTCTTGGCATCCTTCCAGAGAATCGCCGCGCAGCCTTCCACGGAAATCACGGAGTACACCGCGTTCTCCATCATCAGCACTCTGTCAGCGACTCCTAGGGCGAGTGCCCCGCCCGAGCCGCCCTCGCCGATCACCGTCGCGATGATCGGCACCTGTAGCTGGCTCATCTCGTACAGGTTTCGCGCGATCGCTTCGGATTGTCCGCGCTCCTCGGCGCCCAGTCCCGCCCAGGCGCCCTGCGTATCGATAAAGGTGAGAACGGGGACGTGAAATTTCTCGGCGAGCTTCATCAGGCGCAGCGCCTTTCGATAGCCTTCCGGGTGAGGCATGCCGAAGTTTCGCTTCAACTGCTCCTTCGTGTCGCGACCGCGCTGATGTCCGATCACCATCACCGTGTCGTCGTCGAGACGCGCCCAGCCGCCGATGATTGCGGCGTCGTCGCGAAAGGCGCGATCGCCGTGCAACTCGATGAAATCAGTGAATGCGAGGCGGATATAGTCCGCGGTGAAGGGACGCTTCGAGTTGCGCGCGACCTGCACGCGCTGGAACGGCGTGAGATTCTTGTAGACCTCTTCACGCAGATCGGAGAGCTTGCGCTCGAGCGGCTCGATCGCCTCCGCTACGCTGAGCTGGCTATCGCCCGCGGTCTTCTTGATTTCGTCGATCTGCCGTTCCAGCTCGACGATCGGCTTCTCAAACTCAAGCTGTGTCGCTGATGCCACCTGTCAGCTCCCGCGTTGAAGTCTGACGGAAGATTCGCCCAGAATATTGCGAAGCGCGCTCAAGGCCGCACCGTCGGCAGCCAATTTCAGCGACCTGGAACGCAGGCGAGCCTGAGTGCCATTGCCGTCGCTCCAGCGAAGCTCGATTGGCGCCGATCCCGGGTACGTCTCGGCAATCGCTCGCACATCGGACATAACATCTCCGGAGTATGCGCCTTTTGCCAGCTCGATTGCAACCGTCACCTGGCCATTAGTCCGCATCTCCGCGAGTTTCGTTGCCGACTCGACAATGAATACGGGATTGTCGGAGCCTTCGTCGCGCCGGGAATACGCGCCTTTGAGAAGCATGGGTACGTCGGTACGAATCTGATCGTTGAGGGTGGCCCATTTCTCCGGGAAGACCAGAACCTCAGCACATCCGGAGAAATCCTCAACGGTGAGTCGCGCAAACTCGGACCCCGATCGCTTGCTCATCTGTCGCTTGATGCTGGTGACGACGACGGCGAGAGCCATCGGCTCAGGTCGCCAGGTTCCGAGGTCCGACACCGTGTGGGTCGCAAAGATTTCTGCCTCGGCGCGGAAACGCTCGAGCGGGTGTCCCGAGATGTAAAAGCCGAGGATCTCCTTCTCTTTCGCGAGCCGCTCGGATTCGGTCCACGGCGTGACATTTGGGAGGCTGTGTGATGCCTGCGGCTTTTCAGTCTCCCCAACGGGTCCGCCAAAGAGCGAAACCTGACCCGTAACGATGTCTTCCTGCCTGAGCGACGCTTCACGAATCGCTGTGTCGAGCGCGGCAGCGAGCTGCGCGCGGTGTCCGCCGAGTGAGTCCATAGCTCCGGCGTGAATGAGCGCCTCGAGCACGCGCTTGTTGCACACGCGCAGATCAATTCGCTCGCACAGATCGAAAAGGGAGCGGAAGGGTCCGTCTTTCTGTCGCGCTCCGAGGACGGAATCGATGGCGGTGCGTCCGACGTTTCGTATGGCGCCGAGTCCGAAGCGGATCTTGGTTTGGCCGACCACCGTGAATTTGTAGCCGGACTCATTGACGTCCGGCGGAAGAATCTCGAGGCCGGGCTCAGTCGCGCCGGGAACGTGAAGCTGACGCGCCTCGTTGATGTACTTGACCACGCCATCGGTGTCACCGATCTGCGACGACATGAGTGCGGCCATGAAATCGGCGGGGTAGTGCGTCTTGAGCCACGCGGTGTGGTACGTGAGGATCGAATAGGCGACAGCGTGAGATTTATTGAAGCCGTACCGGCCGAAGGTCTCGATCTGGCTCGCTATCTCTTCGATGATCTCGCGGTCGTAACCACGCGCAACGCACTTCTCGATGAATTTGCCCAGCTCGGCACGAATCAGCTCGGCGTCTTTCTTACCGACAGCTTTGCGCAGAACGTCTGCTTCGGCGAGCGAGATGCCGCCCAGAATCTGCGCGATTCGCATCACCTGCTCCTGATAGGTGATGACCCCGTAAGTGCTTTCGAGGACCGGGGCGAGCTCGGGCAGGATGTAGGTCACGGGCTCTTCGCCGCGCTTCCTCCGCATGTAGACGCGGTGCATGCCGGCGTCGAGCGGGCCCGGGCGCATCAGTGCGTTAGACGCAACGAGATCATCGAAGCGGTCGGCACGAATGCTTTTTAGCATGTCAGTCGCAAGTGGAGACTCGAACTGGAACACGCCGACGGTGCGTCCAGCGCGGAGCATTCGATAAGTCTCGGGATCATCGAGCGGCAATGCATCGAGATCCGGCGCGCTGCCTGTGCGTTCCTTGATTCCCCGCAGCGTGTCGCTGATCACGGTGAGCGTCGTGAGGCCAAGGAAATCCATCTTGAGCATGCCCGCGTGCTCGAGGGCATTCATGTCGTACTGCGTAACGACTACGGAATCGTCGACGCCGTTGTTTGCCGCGCCGCGCGACGCCTGGGTGCAGATCGGCACGTATTCGTCGAGTGGACCCGGCGCTATCACGACGCCAGCCGCGTGCACTCCGGCGTGACGCGAGAGTCCCTCGAGCTTCATGGCGTAGTCGAGGAGCTGGCGGTACCTGTCCTTCTTTTCTCTAACTTCGCGCGGATCGTCTTTGCGTGCGGTGTAAAGCTCTCGCACTTCAGGAATGCGATCGATCGCTTCCTTGACGGTGAGGGAAAAGTTCGGATGATTCGGAATCAGCTTCGCGAGGTAATCGGTCTCTGACGGCGTGAAGCCCAGCGTACGTCCGACATCCTTGATGGCAGCGCGCGATTTCAGCGTTCCGAAGGTAATGATTTGACCAACGGAATCGCGCCCGTACTTCTGTCGCACGTACTCGATGACTTCGCCGCGGCGCTCGAAGCAGAAGTCGACGTCGATGTCGGGCATCGACACGCGTTCGGGATTCAGGAAGCGCTCGAACAGCAGATCGAACTTGAGTGGGTCGATATCAGTGATACGTAGCGAGTACGCGACGAGCGATCCCGCCGCGGATCCTCGGCCCGGACCGACAGGGATGCCTTTCTCACGCGCCGCGCGGATGAAATCGGCAACGATGAGGAAGTAGCCCGCGTATCCGGTGCTAGTGATCACGCCCAACTCATAGGAAAGGCGGTCTCTCACCTCGGGCGGGAGCTCGGCGCCGTAGCGTTCATGCGCTCCTTCTTCCGCAAGACGCACGAGAAGCTCGTTCTCGGTCTCTACACCGGAAGGAAGCGGAAATGAAGGCACCTTGTACTGCTTCGAGAATTGGATCGCCGCCTCCTCGGCGATGCGCAGCGTGTTCTCGAGGACGTCTTTTCTGCCTGGAAATGCCTCGGCGATCTCGGGCGCGCTCTTGAAGTAGAGACCCGCGTCGTAGCGCATCCTGTTTGTATCGGAGAAATCCTTGCCGAGTCCGATGCAGAGAAGAATGTCGTGCGCGTCGTGATCGTCGCGAGTGAGGAAATGGGCGTCGTTCGTCGCGAGAACTGGAAGATTTAGCTCGGCGGCGAGCTGGAAAACGCGACTGTTGAGAGTGCTCTGATTCTCGGAATCGTGCGCCTGCACTTCCAGGTAGTAGCGGTCGCGAAAGACATCGGCGTACCACGAAGCGGCGGCACGCGCCTGATCGTACTCGTCGGACAGGAGATGATGAGCAATTTCTCCAGCCATGCACGCTGACGAGACGACGATGCCTTCGTTGTATTTGGCGAGCAGCTCTCGATCAACGCGTGGCTTGGCGTAGAACCCCTCCGTGTAGGCGAGGGAAGAGAGCTTGACTAGATTCTTGTACCCGGTCGCGTTCTGGGCGAGGAGGACGAGGTGGTAGTAGGGTTTGCCGCGGTCTCCGCCAACCCGATCGCGGGAGCGTCTATCGCTTGGCGCGACATAGGCTTCCATGCCGATGATCGGCTTGAGCCCCGCCTTTTTCGCCTTTTCCTGGAACTCCCACGCGCCGTGAAGGTTACCGTGATCCGTTATCGCGAGGGCAGGCTGCTCGAACTCCAACGCTCTACCGATGAGATCATCGATTCGGTTGGCGCCGTCAAGGAGTGAGTATTCGGAATGACAGTGAAGGTGAACGAAGGACACCTGATAAGATAATGCGACGCGGTTTCTTAGCGATAGCGGTTGCGCTCGGTGTGTTGGCGCTTCTCTCGACTCCGACGGCTTGTTATCTGAGTCGCGGAGCATGGGAGGAAGCCAAGATTTTGAGTCGGAGGCAACCGATCTCGGAACTGGTGCGCGACCCTCGGACGCCGAGCGATGTAAAGGCAAAGTTAAAGGTGGTCCTCGCGGCGCGACAGTACGCGAAAGACAGCCTCGAGCTCCGCGCTAAAGACAGTTTTACGACATACTCGCGCCTTGATCATGACACTTTAGTGTTATTAGTGTCCGCAGCCTATCGCGACACGCTTAAACCGTATACCTGGTGGTTTCCAATTGTCGGCAGAGTGCCGTACAAGGGCTACTTCGATTTCGCAGCCGCACGACGGGAGGCGAAGAATCTTGCGGCTGACGGATTCGATGTATATGTGCGTCCGTCGGATGCGTTCAGCACGCTCGGATTTTTCAACGATCCTTTGCTGAACACTACGCTCAAGGGAGATTCGATTTCGCTTGCGAATACGGTGATCCACGAGCTGACTCACAACACTTTTTATGCGGCTGGCCAGGCCCCGTTCAACGAGTCGTTCGCGATGTTCGTTGGCGCGCGGGGAGCCGCTGCTTTTTTTCGATCGCGAGGGGACAGTGCAGCCGCCGCGCGGGTGGACGCCGAGTGGGAGGACGACAAGACTCTCGCGCGTTTCTGGGCGCGATTAATCAGGTCACTCGACTCGGCTTATGCAGCGCATCCGGAGAGTAAGGCAGTGCGAATCGCAGCGCGCGATACCGTGTACGCGCGGGCGCGCGTCGAGTTGGTGTCGCAAATCGCGCCCCTGCTCAAGACGATCCATCCGCGCTTTGCTCAGCGAGTGCCGCTCGACAACGCTTCGCTGCTTGCGCGAAGAGTGTATGCCAGCGACCTCGACATTTTCGACGAGATCTACAACCGCGAGGGACGCGATCTCAAGCGCACTATTGGGAGAGTGATCGGTCTCGCGAAGTCTCGGCCGAAGGATCCTTTCGGCGCACTCAGAAGGTGGCTAAACCCTCCGAGCTCCTCGGGTTAGCGGCGAAGCGCAGTTCCGACCGGGTGAGTGGCGTTGTGGTTCCATTGACTTGATCCTGAAGGCCGTTTAGCCTGCAGTCGAGCGGGTCTGCTACCCCTCTGAAGTTTGGTCATTCGGAGGTGGGACCAGCCGCACTCTCTCGTGAGACGACTCACGAGCGTGCGCATCCCGTCGTCGCATCGGGGCGGCGATGGACGCCCGCCTAGCGTTTTCCCACCCAGCTAGGAGGCTCTAGACATCATGCAAGGTCAGACCAGAGTCTGGCTCACTTCGCTCTTCGCCGCTGCATTGTTGCCGGCGATCGCGTTGGCGCAGTCAGGCAACATCGAAGGGCGGGTTGTCGAGCAGACATCGAACAATCCCGTACCGTCGGCCCAGATCCAGGTCGTAGGCACGACGCGCGGCGCCGTCACCAACGAGACGGGAGGCTATCGTATTGCGAATATTCCTGCCGGTACGTACACCCTCAGAGTTCTGAGAATCGGATTCCAGTCGCTTACGCAAACCGTTACAGTCGACGCATCGGGGACCGCCACCGCGAACTTCGCTCTACCGGCCGTCGCGATCAAGCTCGACGAGGTTGTCACTACCGCCACGGGCGCAACCGAGCGTAAGCGCGAGACCGGAAACGCAATCGGCACATTGCAACCAAGCGTTGCCGAGAATGCGAACACCCAGAATGTCGCGCAGGAGCTTACGGGAAAAATTCCCGGCGTCGACGTCGCGAGCCCCGGCGGAACGCTTGGCAGCTCTTCGCGAATCCGCATCAGAGGTGCGAGCAGCGTCTCGCTCTCCAATGACCCACTAGTGGTGATTGATGGCATCCGCATCAATAGCGCCGTCGGATCTTCAACGATTGGAGTCGGCGGTCAGACTGCTTCGCGCCTCAACGACATCAACCCCGAAGACATTGACACTTATAC
>CADDZN010000180.1 GCA_902812375.1 bacterium
CGTAGCGCCGACGACTCCGCGAGAGCGCATGGCAGAAATCGCCCAGCACGGCAGCGGCTTCGTTTATCTTATAAGTCGCCTTGGAGTGACGGGTTTGCAGGAGCGAATGGCGAGCTCGCTTCCAGACTCGATCGCAAGACTGCGCTCAGCGACGACACTGCCGATCTGTGTCGGCTTCGGAGTCTCCACTCCGGACCAGGCGCGCACCGTTGCCAAGCTCGCGGACGGCGTAGTGCTCGGTAGCGCGATAGTGAAAGCAGCAGAGGAAGGACCGAAGTCCGTGCTTACACTCACCAGAAGCTTGAGAGAGGCGCTGGATGGATAAGGGGCGCGAAACCAACGACGTGGTAACTCTCAAGGCGATGCGTTTTCACGCGCGCATCGGTGTGCTGCCACATGAAGCAGAGATCGCGCAATCGATAGAGGTCGACGCCTCTTTATGGGTCCGGCGCTCCGCGGGTCAAATATCAGCGAAGGACATCGTCGATTACCGGCGCGTGTACGATCTCGTCGCGGAAGTTCTCACCACCGGTCACATCCGCTTTCTGGAAGAGGCGGGAGAACGAATCGCCGAGCAAGCGCTGAGTCTACCGTTGGTCGAGCGCGTGCGGATAGCCGTGCGGAAGCCGAACGTCGCCCTCCCCGGTCCCCTGGCTTACGCGGAGGTCGCACTCGAGCGAGACCGTGAGTGAAAGACACCGCGTACCTGGCGCTTGGCTCCAACCTTGGCCAGCGCGAAGTATTTTTGGCCCAGGCTCGGCACGAAATCGCCCAGTTGAAAGGAACGCGAATTCTGGGTGAAACCGAGGTTGAAGAGACCGCGCCTCTTGGACCGGTTCCGCAGGGACCATTTCTCAATCAGATGATCGCAATCCAAACGGAGCTCTCGCCGCGTGAGCTGCTTGGTGAGGTACAGCGCATCGAAGCGAACGCGGGCCGAATCCGTGACAAACGGTGGGGACCACGCACTCTCGACATCGACATTGTGCTTTTCGAGCGACAATCAGTGAGTGAGCCAGATCTCACCGTTCCACATCCTGAGCTCGCAAACCGGAGCTTCTGGTTGAGCGAGCTTGCCACGCTGCGAGGCGCATCAGTTGAATAAGGCGACGCCCGAGCAGCGCCCGATTACCGTGCGCGATTTCGCGGACCGGAAGCGTAAGGGCGAGAAGATCGTCGTGATGACGGCGTACGACGCCCTGTTTGGACGTCTGGTCGATGAATCCGGCGTCGACGCGATCCTGGTTGGCGATTCCGTCGGCACCGCGATAATGGGCTATTCATCGACACTCCCGGTAACGCTCGATCACATGATTTATCACGCGTCCGCCGTGCGCCGTGGCGTCAAGCGGGCGCTCGTGATCATCGACATGCCATTTCTTTCTTACCAGGCGAGTATCGAGAGTGCCGTGCTCAATTGTGGACGCGCGATCCAGGAAAGCGAGGCTTCCGCCGTAAAGGTTGAAGGCGGTAGTCCCGAGATGCTCGCGACGGTTCACGCCCTGGTCCGTACCGGCATTCCGGTCATGGCGCACATTGGGTTTACGCCACAGTCCGTCAATACGATTGGCGGCGCCCGGGTTCAGGGGCGCGAGGACGAGAGTGCCATGCGACTTATCGAAGAAGCGAAGGGGCTCGAGGAAGCTGGCGCGTTCGCCATAGTGCTCGAGCTCGTGCCGAACGCGGTCTCGGCGCGCATCACCAAGGCCGTGGGTATTCCAACGATCGGAATCGGCGCGGGCGTCGACTGCGACGGACAAGTGCTCGTGCTTCCCGATGTACTCGGGCTCAACGACACGTTCGATCCCAAGTTTCTCAAGCGCTACGCCGAGATGGCTAAAGAGGTTCGCTCAGCGATTGGAACCTGGGCGCGTGATGTGCGGAGCGGCGCTTACCCAGATGCCGAACACAGCTTCTGATGCAAGCAGTCGAAACGATCTCGGAGATGCGTGGTGTAGTCGCGAACGCCCGGGCAAAAGGGAAGAGCATTGCCTTCGTCCCTACAATGGGCGCTCTGCACGAGGGACATCTCACGCTCATTGACGAAGCGAAACGCGTCGGTGAAGTGGTGATCATGAGCATCTTCGTGAATCCTCTTCAGTTCGGGCCCAGTGAGGATTTCGATCGCTACCCGCGTACGCTCGATCACGACGCGAAACTCGCCGACGAGCGCGGCGTGGATTTTCTATTTACGCCGACGAAAGAAGACATGTACCCCGCACAAGCTCCCGTTGTGATGGTTCATCCGGGCGCGATCGGCAAGGAATGGGAAGGGGCAGTGCGGCCTCATCACTTCGAGGGTGTTCTCACGATCGTCGCCAAGCTGTTCAACATCGTGATGCCGGACGTGGCCGTATTCGGTCAAAAGGATCTTCAGCAGGTCGCCGTCATAAAGGCCATGGTGCGAGATCTCAATTTCCCGGTGGGAATTCACGTCGTGCCAATTGTGAGAGAGCCGGACGGCCTCGCGATGTCGAGCCGCAACAGGTATCTCTCCCCGAAGGATCGAGAGCTGGGACTCATTCTCTCGAGAGCGTTGTTCGCGATGCGTGATGCTTTCATCAAAGGAGAGAGGAGAGCCAGCGCGCTGGAGGCGATCGGCTGGCGGATGCTCGAGCGGGTCGTCGGACTCACTCCGCGCTATCTCGCCGTCGTCAATGCTGACACCTTTCAGCGCGTGAACACTGTTCGTCACGGAGATGCGGCGATTGGCGCCGTGAGAGTCGGGGAAACACGCTTGATAGACAACATCATCTTCTAATGGTGCGGCTTCAGACTTCGGGCCTCCCGGCGTGGGCGCAGGTCACCGAACGACGCCTCGCGCACATTCAGCGCGTTACCGCATTGCTTCGCGCGTGGGCAAGTGCAATGCGCGTCGGACCCGCCGAGGCCAATGCCTGGATCGACGCTGGCACCTGGCACGATGCGTTGCGTGACGCTCCCATACCGGAACTGCGCGAGATCACCGGCGACTATCACTCGCCCGACGGCCTTCTTCACGGACCGGCTGTCGCGATCAAGCTCGAGGCCGAGGGCGAGTCGCGCGAGGACGTCATCGAGGCGATCCGGTATCACACTGTCGGCTCGGCGAAGTGGGGTCAAACGGGTCGCGCGTTGTACATGGCGGACTATCTGGAGCCCGGCAGAAAATTTCTCGCCGAAGACCGCGGGTTTCTCGCGAGCCAGGTGCCGCACAACTTCGACGGTGTGTTCCGACAGGTAGTGCGCTTTCGCCTCGAATGGTCGGTGCGCGAAGGCAATCACATCTTTCCTGAAACAGTCGACCTCTGGAACAGTTTGAGGTAAAGCGCCCGAGGCGCCGCTACGGGAGGATCGCGCTTGCTCTATTGATTCTCTCTGGCCTCGTATGGTTTGGTGCTCGCATGTTCCGGAGCGACAAGAGTAATCCTGTCGCGGCGATGCCCGATAATGCGAAAGCACCGTACGGCGTACGTATCAAAGTAGAAGTGCTCAACGCGACCCGTACCAAAGGACTCGCGCGTCGCGCGACGTTCTTCTTGCGGGATCTTGGCTTCGATGTTGTGGGTTCCGGTACCAATCCGGAACAGCGAACGGCAACGGTCGTCTACGATCGGTCCGGACATCCTGACTGGGCGGCGCGGGTCGGTCGCGCGATGGGAGCGCCGGTAATCAAACTGCCCGACAGCTCACGCTACCTGGACGTTACCGTTGTCCTCGGCGGAAACTGGCGGCCGCCGCCGCTGCCTTTCCACCCGTAGCTGTCCACATGCGGCGGCGATGTCCATTCCGCGACTCTTTCTCACCGCTACTTCGACTCCCGCCGCGCGCAGCCGCCGCGCGAACCAGTGAATCTGTTCCGGCGAGCTCGGCGTGAAATCTCCCGCACCGCCAGGATGCAGCGGAATGAGATTCACGAAGGCCCTGCATTCTCGAGCCAGAGCCGCAAGCTGTGTCGCGTGCTCGCCCGCGTCGTTGATGCCGCCGAGCATCACGTACTCGAACGTGACCCTCCGGTCGAAGACTTTTGCGGCTTCGATCACACTCGCGAGCGGATATTTCGTGTTGATGGGCATCAACGACTGACGCAGCTCGTCGTTCGGAGCATGAATGGAAAGTGCGAGGCGGAACTGCTCGGGCCTTTCGCCAAGCGCGACGATACCAGGAAGCACACCGACCGTCGACACCGTGATATGGCGCGCGCCTATGCCCAAGCCCAGCGGGGAATTGAGAACAGTGAGCGCGGGGTCGACGGCTCTCCAGTTCATGAGCGGCTCGCCCATGCCCATGAAGACAATGTTGGTCACGAGCCTGGGCGGATCGAGAAGCTTCATCTCGCGCACCTGTCCCGCGATCTCGAACATCTGAAGGTTGCGGGTGAAACCCATGGCTCCGGTGGCGCAGAATGCGCACTGCAGTGCGCACCCAGCCTGCGACGAGATGCATAACGTGAGACGAGATCCCTCGGGGATGGCCACGGTCTCGATGAACTCACCATCGTCCAGTCTGAACAGGAATTTTTCGGTCCCATCGCCCGACAACTGGCGCATTGCGAGCGCCAGCCGAGGTATCGTGAAGTGCTCTTCGAGCAATGCGCGAAATGCGACGGGCAGGTCGGTCATCTCGGCAAAACCTGGAGCGGGATTTTGCCACAAATGGCGGACGACCTGTGATCCGCGGAAGGGCTTCTCGCCGTGCTCTACAGCGAAATCGCGCAGCGTCTGTTCCGCTTCGGTCGGGAGCATGTTGAGGAGATTCCGCTTCGTGTTCGCGGCCTCCCCGGGCGTGTTTTTCTCGGTCATGCTCCTTCCACCAAGTGTATGCAACTATTAAATTTAACCACTCTCGATGCCATTCTCGACCCACACGACCGGGCGCTGACAGCCACGCCTCCCTCCTCCCGTTTCGCGACGGCCAAACGCTCGCATCTGGCTGGTGAGCTCCGTGCCGCGCACGTGGGCGCGAAAGTAATCCTGGGTGGCTGGGTCCACCGCACCAGAAACCTCGGCGGGATAGTCTTCCTCGATCTTCGCGATCGCGGCGGGCTGGTTCAGGTCTCGTTTGACCCCAAGTGGACGCCCGCTGACGTCATCGGCCGGGCTGGCCGCGTTGGCCTCGAGACCGTAATCACAATAGAGGGTGAGGTCGCCGCTCGTCCGCAGGAAATGCGGAATCCCGAGATGGAGACTGGTGACATCGAGGTGAGAGCGACCGATTTCCGCATCGTGGGTCCGGCGGATACTCCGGCGATACCGGTCGCGCGCGGAAGGGGGGAAAAGCTTCCCGCCGAAGAATTGAGACTGAAGCATCGGAATCTCGACCTGCGTAGATCGGATCTCCAGAGGAACATCATCCTCCGGCATCGCTTGCAGCAGGCAACGCGGAGGTATCTCGACGAGCGCGGATTTCTCGAGATAGAGACGCCGATTCTCACCAAACCGACGCCTGAAGGCGCGCGCGACTATGTGGTGCCGAGCAGGGTGCATCCGGGTGAATTCTACGCGCTGCCGCAATCGCCGCAGTTATACAAGCAGCTCCTGATGATCTCGGGCTTCGATCGGTACTTCCAGATCGCGCGATGCTTTCGGGACGAAGATCTTCGCGCCGACCGGCAGCCCGAGTTCACCCAGATCGATATAGAGGCGTCGTTCATCGAGCCCGACGACATCATCAGTCTCACCGAAGGTATGCTCGGTGTCCTGTTCAAAGAAGCGGGCCGCGAGATTCCTCAGCACTTCGAGCGACTCGAGTATGCAGAAGCGATGGAGCGGTACGGGTCTGATCGACCAGACGTGCGCTATGCGCTCGAGCTGTTCGATGCGAGCGATGCGTTTCGCGGGTCTGACTTCGCGGTGACAAATTCGGTTTTAGCCGGTGGAGGCCGCGTGCGTGGTCTCAAAGTTCCAGGCGGCGCCGTGTTGTCGCGGAAGGAGGTCGATGAGATCGAGGCGATTGCGAAATCCGCCGGCGCAGGTGGTCTGATTCGCATCAAGCGTACGGCGTCCGGGCTCGAGGGCCCGGCTGCGAAGTTCTTGAGCGAGACAGGCGCAGAGCGTCTCGGTCTCGCCGAAGGCGAGCTGGGTCTGTTCGTCGCCGGATCAGATTACGTCACGAATCCGGCGCTCGACCGCGTTCGCCAACATGTCGCCCAAATCATGTCGCTCGTTCCGGAAAACAAGGACTCGTTTCTTTGGGTGACTGATTTCCCAATGTTCATTCGCGAGCAGAATGGAACGCTGAGCTCCGTTCATCATCCCTTCACGGCGCCGAATCCGGAGGACCTGAGCCTTCTGGATTCGAAGCCCGAGCGTGCCCGCGCACTTGCGTATGACGTTGTGCTCAATGGAACAGAGCTCGGTGGCGGAAGTATCCGTATCAATGACCCGGCGTTGCAGAGACGCGTGCTGGGCTTGCTCGGTGTTGATGAATCGACCGCGAAGGCGCGTTTCGGATTTCTGCTCGATGCGTTGAGTGCGGGCGCACCGCCGCACGGCGGGATTGCGCTGGGCTTCGACAGAATATCGATGATGCTGGCCGGTGCAACGTCGCTGCGTGATGTGATTGCTTTTCCCAAGACAACCGCGGCCCGGGCGCTATTCGAAGACGCGCCTTCGGTCGTTCCACCCGAAGACCTCAGGGAGCTTCATCTTCAGACCATGACGAGCTGACGTGAGCGACGAGACAACCATTCAGCGCCTCTCGACCGAAGGCGCGGACATGTTGACGCTGGCCGGCGTCAACGATGAGAACCTGGTCGAGCTAGCGAGACAGACGGGGGCC
>CADDZN010000181.1 GCA_902812375.1 bacterium
GATTGCCGTTGATGCGAAAGTTGTCGTTACGTGCGATTGTGGTACGAGCGCGGTCTCGCCTGTCGCCAGACTCTGCGAAGCGGGAATCGATGTCATCGTCACCGACCATCACCTTCCCGGCGGAGAGCTGCCCGACTGTCTGTCGGTGCTCAACCCGAAGCGCTCGGGCTGCGGCTATCCGGACAAGGATCTCGCGGCGGTTGGAGTAGCGTTCAAGCTCGCGCTCGCCCTGGCTCGCGCGCTTGGAAAGAACGAGAACTTCATCTGGGGAATGCTGGACCTCGTGGCGCTTGCTACAGTGGCAGACGTGGCGCCGCTCCGTGGCGAGAACCGCGTGTTCGTTCGCTATGGTCTCAAGATGCTGGCGGAAACGCACAACATCGGTATGCGCGCTCTGATCAGAGCCGCTGGATTGGCGGGAAAGCCTCTCACGGCCGGCCGGATTGGTTTCATTCTCGCCCCGCGACTGAATGCAGCGGGCCGTCTCGGACACGCGCTGCGCGGCGTCGAGCTGCTGCTGAGCGAAGACGAGCATCACGCAAACGCGATTGCGCGCGAGCTCGAGGAGCTTAACAACAAGCGTCAGGAGCTCGATCACGCGACGCTGGAGCAGGCGAGAGAAAAAGTGCTTCAGATGGATCTCGACGAGACCTTCGGAATCGTGCTCGCGGATGACGCCTGGCATCCCGGAGTGATCGGTATCGTGGCGTCGCGGCTGGTGGAGGAGTTCGGTCGGCCAACCGTGCTCATCGCGCTTTCCGGAGCGCAGGGAAAAGGTTCCGGAAGATCCATATCCAGGTTCGATCTTCACAGCGCGCTCGGGCAATCGCGCGATTTACTGCTGCGATACGGAGGTCATCGCGCCGCCGCGGGCGTGACTATCGCGCGGGAGCGCGTCCCCGATTTTGCGGCGAGGTTCAACGAAGTAGCGCGTTCACTCCTGGCTCCGGAAGATCTCGTGCCCGAGATTCGCGTCGACCTCGAGGTGAACATTGATGGGATCGACGAGCGGCTCGAGTCTCTCTTCCGCCACTTCGAGCCCTTCGGAATCGGAAATCCGTCGCCGGTACTGCTCGCTCGTAACGTGACGTTGTCCGCGCCGCCGAAAATTGTCGGCAAAGACGGTCTCAAGCTGATTCTCGACACGGGCACTGGTTCTCTTGAGGCTCTGGGCTGGGGATTTGCGCCGCGCGCGGGAGAGTTTCAGGCAGGGAGCAAGGTCGACGTCGCGTTCAGGCTGGAGCGGGATGACTACCGCGGCGAGAGTTATCTCCAGGCTCGGATCGCGGACGTACGTGCCGCGTGCGAATAGTCGCGGGCCGGTGGCGCGGACGGCGGATCGTTGCGCCAAAAGGAAATTCGGTCCGGCCGACTCTTGATCGTGTCCGCGAAGCGTGGATGAGCATTCTTCAGCTCGACCTCCCGGACGCTCGCGTTCTCGACCTGTATTCCGGCTCCGGCGCGCTCGGTCTCGAAGCTCTTTCACGTGGGGCTTCAGCGGCGGACTTTGTCGAGAAGGATCCAAAGAGCCTGCGGGCGCTTGAGGAGAACATTAGCGCGCTCGGAGCACAAGCTCTCGTGACCATTCATCGCAAATCAGCTTTATCTTTTGCCAGCGCGCTCGGCACGCTCGACTATGACGTCGTCTTCGCTGATCCGCCGTACGCGAGTGGTGACGCTGAACGCCTCGCGGTGAGATGGCTCGAGCGGCCGTTCAGCCGAATCCTGAGCGTGGAGCACGCCGCTACTGGTGAAATCCCGAGCGGTGGTGAAACACGGACGTACGGGTCGACAGCAATCACCTTCTACCGCAGCGAGGAATGACGTGGTGACCACGGCCATCTATGCTGGAAGCTTCGATCCAATCACGCGCGGTCATGAGGATCTTATACGGAGAAGCTGCGAGTTTGTGGACCATCTCGTCGTCGCCGTCGCGGTAAATTCCTCGAAGCGGGCGCTGTTTACCACGGACGAACGCGTGGAGCTCATTCGGGCGGCTACTACCGGAATCAAACAGGTGCAAGTCACCCAGTTCGAGGGGTTGCTCGTCGATTTCGCGAAGAAGATCGGAGCGAAGCTCAACATCCGCGGACTGCGCGCCGTCAGTGACTTCGAGTACGAATTTCAGATGGCACTCATGAACAGGCACATGTCGGAGACGTTCGAGACCGTATTCATGGTTCCCTCGGTCGAGACGACTTACATAAGCTCGAGCGTCGTGCGAGAGGTTGCGCAGCACCACGGGAATCTCGAAGGTCTGGTACATCCGGTGATTGCCACCGCTCTCGCCAAAAAATTCGCAGGCTCACGGCAAGCGTGAACTTCATCGACGACATTCGCGCGCGGGCGGCCGAGCTCAAGCGAAAAATCGTGTTCCCGGAGAGCAACGACGAGCGAATTCTCGCCGCGGCGGTCGAGATCGATCGGCTCGGGATGGCTATTCCGCTGCTCCTCGCCGCGAGCGGAGAGATCCCAGCGTCCGCGGAAGCCCTCGGACTTCCGACTCTCTCTTACGAGCACGAGTCGGCCCTCGAATTTGCGCACCAGATGGTTGCCGCGGGCGAAGCGGATGCGTGCGTGGCTGGCGCTGTTTACACCACGGCGGATGTGTTGCGGAGCGCACTACACAACATTGGGCTCGCACCGGGCATCCACCTCGCCTCGAGCGCGTTCTACATGGTGATGCCCGCTGGGGCAGAGACGCCAACTAATGTGCTGACCTTCACCGATTGCGCGGTAGTTCCATATCCGACAGCGGAGAATCTTGCCGACATCGCGATTGCCGCCGCCACTGACCGCCATCATATCGTGGGGGATGAGCCTTACGTCGCGCTCCTCTCGTTCAGCACCCATGGCAGCGCCAGAGGCGAAAGCGTGGACAGGGTACGCGAAGCGCTCGCGATTATAAGGTCGCGGGAGCCGGGCCTCGTTGTGGACGGAGAATTGCAAGGTGACGCCGCGCTGGTTCCGACTGTTGCCGCCAGGAAATCGCCGTCCAGTCCGGTCGCAGGCAGGGCCAACGTATTAGTTTTTCCGTCACTGGATGCTGGCAACATCGCTTACAAGCTGGTACAACGGGTTGGAGGCGCACGGGCATTGGGACCGATTCTTCAGGGTTTCGCGCACCCGGTTTCCGATCTCTCGCGCGGTGCTGACCGTAACGACATTATTAACGTGGCCGCAATTGCAGCACTGCAATCGGCCGGGCGCACGCATGTGGGAGAGCAGGCGTCCTGAGCAGTCCGATCCACACTGGAGATTAACTGAATGAGTTTCTCGATCAAGAAACAGGGAGAGGTCGTTGTGGTCGACGTAGAAGGGCAGCTCATAGTTGGAAATCGTCAGGAGCTCAAGCAGAAAGTCCTCGACGAGCTCGAGAAGGGCGAAAAGAAATTTCTGATCGACTTCAGCCAGACGGGCTACATCGATAGCTCAGGACTCGGCGTGCTCGTGTCCCTGTCCAAAAAGATTCGCGAACAGGGTGGCGAGCTTCGCCTCGCGAATCTCAACGATGATCTTCAGACTTTGTTCGAGCTCACGAAGCTCGATACGCTCTTTCAGATATCCGATACTCGGGAGCGCGCACTAGAGAGCTTTTAATGGCCGATCCGCACGTCGCGTTCGACCTCGAGATTCCGAGCGACGTAGAATACATCGAAGGTGTAGTAGAGCTCGCGAGGCAGCGCTGCCGCGAGCTCAAGCTTTCCCCCACCAAATGTTCTCTCAACGTTCCCGTGGCGCTGTCCGAGGCGCTCTCCAACGCCATCCTCCGCGGCAACGGAGCGACGGGCCAACAGGTTCGTGTGCGCGCGCTGGTGAGTGACACCGACCTGGTATTCGAGGTCGTCGACGAGGGACCCGGGTTCGACCTCGATCAGTGCACTCAGGATTGTACGACCGAGGAAAATCTCACGAAGGAAGAGGGCCGCGGACTGTTCCTGATGAGACGACTGATGGACCGCGTGGAGAGCTTTCGCAACAAGGGCAACGTCGTACGCCTGACGTTGCATAGGGAGTGAAGGAGCTCGAGGCGGTCCTCGTTGCGTTTCGCGAAGGGACGCATTGCGAGGCCGCCGTATGGGGAAGCGCCGATGGACGCTCCACGCCAACGGTCATCGCGCGCTCGAGCGCCAAAGTGCAAATGCCTGACCTCCTGCCGGAGGAACCGGGCCAGTCAATACCCACCAACTTTGGGACGCAGTTAGTAACGCGCGTTCCCTCGGTCAAAAAAATCTGGCTCACCGTTGGACCTGTGAGCCCTCGTATTCCCCGGAAGATCGGCACATCAAGCTCCTCATGCCGGTCGTTGCTCAGTTCACGCAAGCCGCGCTCGAGGTCGAGCACGCCGCGAGGGAGCTTGCCGAGCGATATGAAGAGATCAACCTCCTGTACACAATCGGAGAAATTCTCGGGCGCACGGTTACACTCGAGGAAGCGGCCGCGACAATCCTCACCGAGATCTCGGAGACGGTTGGTGCGCGCGTCGCGTCGATCCTCGTGCACGACGCGCGCACCAACACCCTGCAGGCCGTTGCCGCGCTCGGTGTTCCCAAGTCCGAAATCCCTCCAATCAGCGCGGACGATCCGGTCAGTGTATCCGCGCGGGTGTTCCGCACCCAGCATCCACTCATTGTCGTTGGCAAGGGCGTCACCTTCGGGACTGAATCCCCGTATGGACGCGGAGAGATGCTCTCGGTGCCGATCATGTGGACCACTCCAACCGGAGGCCAGCCACTAGGCGTCGTGAACCTCGCGGACCGCCGCTCTCGGCAACCGTTCACCGCTGGCGACCAGAAGCTCGTGATGGCGATTGCAACTCAGATCGGAACGGCAATTCAGAATGCGCGGCTCGTCAGCGCGTCGCTCGATCAACAGCGCCTGCTTCAGGAGATGAGTCTCGCGCACGATCTGCAGATGAAGCTTCTGCCCTCGACCGACGTCGTCTCTCCCGAAGCCGAAGTCACCGCCCGGGTCGTGCCAGCGGAGAGCGTAGGAGGAGATTTCTACCAGCTCTTCAAGCTGCGCGATGGAGCGACGGGCGTGATGATCGGTGACGTCTCCGGTCACGGGTACCGCGCAGCGCTCATCATGGCGCTTGCGATGAGCGCATCGGCCATTCACGCCCAGAACATCGTAAACCCCGGTCAGATGCTCGGCGCACTCGTGCAGTCGCTGCGCGAGGAGCTAGAGTCAACCGAGATGTACATCTCACTCTTTTACGGCGTGGTCGACCCGGACAAGGGGAAACTCTCCTACGCGAACACGGGACATCCACACGCTTTCGTGATCAGTGAGGAGGGGACAATTACGAGGCTCGCCGCGGTGAACCCGCCGCTGGGCATGGTCGACGAGATCCCGACCGCCGCGTCGCTCTCGTGGGTGAAGCAAAAGGATCTGCTCGTGCTTTTCACCGACGGTATCAGCGACGCACGAAATGGCAGCGACCAACGACTCGGCGAAGAGCGAGTACTCGACCTCATTCGCGAGAACCGCGATAACGACACGAAGATCATTGTTGACAGAGTGTTCAAGATGCTCGAGGTCCACACTCGGAGCGTGCCGAGTAGAGATGACCTGACGCTCGTAGTCGTCAGGAGCTGAGGTGCCGCCCGGGCGGCGAGATGGCGGTGCGCGGCGCGGCAGTGAGAAGAGCGCACGGAACCCACCAGTTCTCAAGAAATACGGGCAACATTTTTTATCGGATCAGCGCATTCTGGAAGAGATTGTCAACGCGCTGGCGCCGAGCGCGAGCGACACCGTAATCGAGATCGGACCGGGTCGTGGCTCGCTCACTGATATTCTCGTGGAGCGGAGCGGGCGCGTTGTCGGGGTCGAGCTCGATCGAGCCCTCGCCGACCAACTGCGCGCAAAGTATCGCGATCGCGGGAATGTCGAAATCATTCAGGCGGATGTGCTCGAGACCAATCTTCATTTACTTGGAGGTCCTGACTTTCTCCTCATCGGCAACGTTCCGTATTACATCACGACGCCGATCGTATTCAAGGCGCTGGAACCGCCGATTCCCAGACGCAGCGTCTTTCTCGTGCAGCGCGAGGTCGCGGAGCGGATGGCAGCGGCCGAAGATACCGACGCCTACGGCGCGCTCTCGGTGAACGTCGCGGTGGTCGCGACTACCGAGCAAGTATTGAGCGTCCCGCCAGGAGCGTTCAAGCCGCCGCCCAAAGTGGACTCGGCCGTGATCAGACTCGTTCCGCTTGCACGGCCACTCATTGGCGCGGAGTCGCTCCCCGCATTCAGGACTTTCGTTCAGGCGGCGTTTGGGCTTCGCCGAAAGCAAATGCAGCGAGTATTGCGGACCGTGCGCGGGATTTCGCCTGAGACAGCGGCCGCGGTTCTGGATGAAACTGGGATTGATCCAGCGGCGCGTCCGGAAGTTCTCAGTCCGTCGGACTTCGTTCGCTTGTTCGAGCGCCTTCGAGCAACGCAATAGCAGCGCGCTCCAGAGAGCGCTAATCGCCGCGATTGCTCAACGCGAACGATAATCCCTCGAGCTCCATCGCCATGTT
Organism: bacterium; assembly: GCA_902812375.1. Classification (GTDB taxonomy): domain Bacteria; phylum Gemmatimonadota; class Gemmatimonadetes; order Gemmatimonadales; family Gemmatimonadaceae; genus UBA4720. The sequence goes on from CADDZN010000181.1 coordinate 6,528, forward strand.
AACGTTGCGGACAGTGACATCGGCGGGGACTGAGAGCTGCACCG
>CADDZN010000182.1 GCA_902812375.1 bacterium
GCTCACTCGCTCCGCTCACTCGTGCGTCTCCTGGTCGCTCGCTGAAGTCGCCGGCGTCCCCTACCCCCGCCCGACTCCCCAACGAGATCTGTAAGGCCGCAACTCAAGTCCGTGCGGCCGTAAGGTCCGCCCGTCGATACCGCAGCGGCAGTCGAAGCCGTAACGCAACTTCGTCCGGCGAGACCTCGACGGCATGGCGCGTCGGCCTTTTCGCGCGCGGGACTTACAAATCTGTGTGGGAGAGGCGTGGTGTCCTCGCAGGCAACATTCAGCGAGCGACCAAGGAGACGCGCGAGCGAGCGGAGCGAGTGAGCGTTGTTAGCGGCTCCGCCCAAGCGAGCGTTGTTGCCGAAGAGGATACCACGCCTCGACCCAAACAGAGATGCCAAGGAAACGCGCAAAACAAAGCCGACAGCTACTCGTCGAGAATAGCGTCGGTGACGAAGTAGCCGTTACCCTTTCGTACGGCGGATGCGATTGCGCGGCGGGTTTCGTCTATCTCATGCGCGCGGGCATCCAGGTTCGTACGGTTGGTGCGGAATCGGCGGCCGGCTTCAACGCAGAACAGGTCGCATAACGCCAGCTCGCGCTCGCATCTCTCTATTCCCCGCTCGTCGATCAGGCTCTGCGTACGCGCGATCACGCACGCCGTCGCGAACATGTCGATCGCCATGTTCGCCAGCCGCTCCAGAATGAACTGCCTGTCCACGATCTTTTCCCTGTGCCTCACTATCGCCCTATCAGTTGCGGCGCCCAGCTCGGCCACGTGCTTCTCGAAGAAGTCTTTGTGCTTGTTGAGCCTCTCGTGCAACGCGATGTCGAGCGTCGATGTCTGACCCAGTCGCAGGCGCACGCGTGAGGTCGCGTAACCACCGAGCAGGCCGAGGTTACGTAGTGGTCTGCGAAGAGCTGTGCCGATTTCCTTGAGCTCCTGCGCTGGCGCCTGAACGCCGTTGAGCGCGATGAACAGCGTCAGAACTTCGTTCGCGCCCTCGAAGATGCGATTGATGCGCGAGTCACGAAGAAGTCGCTCGTATGGATAAGGCTTCACGTATCCACGTCCCCCGGCGAGCTGCACCATGTCGTCCGCCGCTCTCCAGATCATATCGCTCGCGAAGACTTTCGCGCACGCTGCCTCGAGTGAGAAATCATTGTCTCCGCGATCCACCAGCGACGCGAGAACGCCGAGCATTGCGTCGGACGCGTAGATCTCCGACGCCATTCGGGAAAGCTTGCGCTGAGTGATCTCGAAATCGTCGAGCGGATGCCCGAACTGAATCCTCTGCTCGCCATAGGTTGTCATCTCTTTCAGGATGCGCTTGGTGCCGCCAGTGCATCCCGCCGCCAGCGTCAACCTGCCAGCGTTCAATACGTGCACCGCCACGCTGAATCCGCGACCTACACTTCCCAGCAGATGATCGGCGGGAACTACCATGCCTTCATAACTCAGCTCAGCCTGCGTCGATCCGCGGATGCCAAGTTTGCGCACAGTTCCAAGGATCTTGAATCCCGGCATGTCGGGACGAATCAGGAATGCAGTCGGTCGATGAACGGTCTCGCCGCGTCGCATCACCGCAACTTGCGCGAAGGTGGCGATGACGCCCGCGCGTTGGCCATTGCCGATCCAGATCTTTCGCCCGTTGAGGCGCCAGTGTGAGCCATCCTTGCTCAATGTGGCAGTGGCCTTGATGTTCTGCGCGTCTGAGCCGACATCGGGCTCCGTCAATGCATACGCCGCGAGGAAATCACCGCGCGCGAGTGGCGGGAGGTATCGCTCCTTCTGCTCATCGTTGCCGTGCAGCACGATGGCTTTGGCGCCCAGGCCACAGTGTACTCCGACGAGCACCGCGAGCGATGCATCAATAGTCGACAGCGTCCCGAACACTCGCGCGTAGGCCGACGATGACAGCTCCAACCCGCCGTACTGCCTGGGGATCGTCAGCCCCAACATGCCGATCTCAGCGAAGGCGCGGATTACCTCTTCCGGAATCGATTCCTCCTCGTCGATCCGCGCGGAGTCGATGAGATCGCCGTCGAGCGCCCGCAGTTCCTTGATCAGCCTCCGGACCGTGCGCGCCTCATCGGGATTCCGCTCCTCGAGCGGCCGCGGATAAGGGAAGAGAAGTGAGTCGAGGATGACGCCCGCGAAAATCCCGCGGGTGAAGGATTGCGTATCAGGCACTCTGCGGGTCGCGTCGCTTGAGCCAGCGCCAGTGGATCCCGAACAGCACCGCGGCGAGCACAATCAACAACAGGTTCCCCACCAGCGAGCGAGTCGCGCGGAATTTCGCGCTGTCGATTGCCTCGGTCCGTTCGGCGTCATAGAGCTTTCGCAGATCCGCATCCGACATGGCTGCGTCTACTGACCCGCCAACTGGCCGAGGTACGACGAGCGTAGCATTTGGACTGCGATCCGGGGGTGGCTGTCTCCGCGCTTCCATCTTATACAGCTCGAAGTTCGTGAGAGGACGTCCACTCCTCCCATACGCGCCCTCCGCACGAATCGGATTGCTCAAATCGAAAGCAGAATCCACAACCTGTTTTATCGCAATGAGCATCACGATCACCGTGATGAAACACACCGCGTATCCATACGCCTGCGCGATCCGCGTATTCACAGCGTCCATTGCTCTCCCGGTTAAGCGTCGATCGTAGCGGCTGAAACCAGCGCGGCTTTCTGTAACTGCTCCGCCAACGCGCTCGGATCAGTGACAGGTTTGTCGCAGGTGTAGCCTCGACAAACGTACGCTGTTGGCTTGCCATCGATTAGTGGGCGGTCGTTCAGCAACTTTAACGCGGAGTTGGTAGTTGGTGCTCCACCCGCCAGGACGAGCGACGGAACGTACTCGTGACCAACCGCGTTCTCGAGTGCGCGGAATCCGCTCGCGCGTTCTTGTTGCTGGGGTCTTTTGTTGGGCTGATCTGCAAGTGCTTCGCCGACGTTCCCAAGCAGTGCCACTTCGATTGCCCCATTCACTTCCATGTCGGCACATCCCAGCAAATGTCCGAATGCAGAGGGATACTTCGCCAATGGCTCCGCGAGCGACTCCAGCGTGAACACCGCGCGTCTCCGGTAATCAGCGTCCTGCTCCAGCTCGGCCAGATGCAGCAACAGCTCGGTTGCGAGCGATGTTCCCGATGGTGTCGCGTTGTCCGTAACTTCTCGCGGGCGCGTGATGAGCTGCTCGGCATCGCTTGCCGTATCGAAGAAAGCGCCAGCGGCGTCGCCCCAGAACCATTCGATAGTTGCGTCCGCGATCTGTCTGGCAAGTCGCACCCACCGCTCCTCGAACGTCAGCTCATACAGCGCGATAAATCCGAGCGCTACAGCGGCGTGATCCTCGAGGAAGCCGTTGATACGCGTGACGCCTTCCTTGTGCGATCGCATCACCCTCCCATCCCGCACCATCTCGCGCTCCAGAAACTCGGCGTTTCTGATCGCGAGCCGTCGGAAATCGTCTCGCGCAAAAGCGCGGGCCGCCGTCGCCACGCCACGCAGCATCAGCCCATTCCACGATGCGAGAATCTTCTCGTCGCGGCCGGGCCACACCCGCTTCGCTCGGGCATCGTAAAGAATCTGTTGCCCACGCGCGAGAATCTCGTCGAGAAGCTTCGCACTGATACCCGCGCGCTTCGCGGCAACCCGAGGGTCGGCGGGGACGAACAGAATATTCTTTCCCTCGAAGTTGCCCGCACGTGTAACGCCGTAGTACGACTTGAACACGCACGCGTCGGGGCCGAGCAGGGAGTCGATCTCGTCTTCGGTCCAGAGATAGAATTTGCCCTCGTAGCCCTCGCTGTCCGCATCGAGCGACGAATAGAATCCGCCTTCGCGCGACGTCATCTCACGTTCCACCCACTCTATTGTCTCGGTTGTCACGCGCCGCACTTCTTCGTCCTTCGTCGCCTGCCAGAGGTGGGCGCCCAGTCGAGCGAGAAGCGCGTTGTCATAGAGCATCTTCTCGAAGTGCGGCACCAGCCAGATGGCGTCGACGGCGTATCGCGCGAAGCCTCCTCCGATCTGATCGTAGATTCCGCCCCGGGCCATCTTCCGGAAGGTATTGGTCACCATCTCGAGCGCGTGTTCGTTTCCAGTGCGCCTCGAGTATCGCAGCAGAAAGTCGAGCGTCATTGTCGGCGGGAACTTGGGAGCGCCGCCGAACCCGCCATTTCGTTCGTCATAGTGCTGGGCGAGTGAACGATATGCGAGCTCGAGAGTGTGCGGTGAAAGAGAGCCGCTACTTCGCGCGGCGGCGCTATTGCCCTCATAGATCTGCTTGAGTCGCTCGGCGCCTTCGGAAATGCTCGTGCGTCTCTTGGCGTACGCGTCGCTCACTGATTCGAGTATCCGCCTGAACGACGGCAAACCATGGCGATCATCGGGCGGGAAATACGTTCCTCCGTAGAACGGGCTTCCGTCCGGCAGCAGGAACATCGTCATCGGCCAACCGCCGTGGCCAGTCATCGCCTGCACTGCCTGCATGTAGATGCTGTCGATATCCGGACGCTCTTCGCGATCCACTTTGATGTTCACGAACTTCTCGTTCATCAGACGCGCGGTCTCCGGGTCCTCGAACGACTCGTGCGCCATCACGTGGCACCAATGGCAGGCCGAGTAGCCGATGCTCAGTAGAATTGGTTTGTCTTCTTCCTTCGCGCGCCGCAGTGCTTCAGGACCCCACGGATACCAGTCCACCGGATTCTCGGCGTGCTGAAGGAGATAGGGGCTGGTCTCGTTGGCGAGGCGGTTCGACATTTGGCGGGATGGGGATGCGGGATGCGGGATGCGGGATGCGGTTAGTGGCGGCAGAGTCACTCATTCCTTTAAAGAGCGTGCTTCCTGCTCTTGGCTAATAGCTGCGAATAGTAAGCAAGATGATAGAGAGTCACCGTCGACGACACACAGCTCGGCTTTTGTCCTCGCTCCTCGATCCTCAATCAGTCCGCAATTATCAATGCCGTTGGTTAGAGTCCTCGGTCCTCTGGCTCTCTTAGCTGACGGCTCTCGGCCGACTAGAACTGCGAACTACTGTGAACTGAACGTGACTAAGAGCGGACTACTCCCCCTGTATTCTAACAGTCTATCACCCTCCAACTCGCGAGCGAACTACATTAACAGAATGCGCATACCTCTACCGCTACGAGCGATCTCGACTGCGCTTCTGAGCGGATTCTTCCACGCAACGATCGGTGCGCAGACACCACGGACGGCGCAGCCGCCGGCGCTCATTGTGTTCATCACCGTCGATCAGATGCGACCCGACTACTTCGATCGATGGGGATCACAGCTTACTGGCGGACTCGCTCGGCTGTACCGCGGCGGTGCCGTGTTCACCAACGGCTTTCAGGATCACGCGACCACGGCGACGGCGCAGGGACATTCGGTCACGATGTCTGGCCGGTTCCCACGCAGTACCGGCATCATCAGCAATGACCTGGGTGTCGGCGATCCACAGGCTCCGCTCATTGGTGGCGGTGGTGCGGGCGCTTCACCGTTTCGTTTCCGTGGATCAACTCTGATCGACTGGCTACGCGTAAAGGATGTCCGGTCGCGCGCGCTCTCGGTTTCGCGAAAAGATCGCGGCGCCATTCTGCCGATGGGACGCGCGCATGAAGAGGTGTACTGGTACACGAGTAACGGCAACTTCACCACGAGCACGTACTATCACGACACCCTGCCGACCTGGATAAACCAATTCAACGCTCGACGATTACCCGCACAGTGGGCGGGGCGCGTGTGGACGCCTTTGCTTCCCGATAGTGCGTACGCCGAAAGGGATTCTGTCGTTGTCGAGAGTAACGGCAGCGATTTTCTGTTCCCGCACCACCTCTCGCAGGACGTGACCGCGGCCCAGCGCACGCTCGCCAATTTTCCGTGGATGGACGAGCTCACCCTGGATGCCGCGCTCGCGGGATTGGATGCGATGGAGCTCGGCAAAGGTCCGCAGACAGATATCCTTGCCGTGTCTCTCTCGACTACCGATGCGATAGGCCATCGCTATGGCCCCGACTCGAAGGAGATGCACGATCAGATTCTTCGCCTAGACCGATCGCTTGGCGTCTTCATCGATTCACTGTACAGGATGCGTGACTCTACGCGGATCGTGTTCGCGTTGACCGCGGACCACGGCACTGCTCCTTATCCCGGTGTCGCGTCACGAGATCCTAATCAGCACGGGCGGTTCCTCGATCCAGATGCTCTCATCGCGCCAGAGGTGCGCGCTCTTACGGCGCGTGGACTTCCGGACAGCACGATCCAGAATGCCGAAGGGCTGATACTCATACAGCGCGACGTGATCCGTCGAGCGGGTCTCGACCCTGACTCTCTAATTCGGAGTATGGAGACACGACTTCGCGGAGTGCCGGGCATCGCCCGAGCGGAAACGCCCAGGGAGCTGGCGAAGCGGGACACTTCCGCGGATTTCATAGCGCGCCGTTGGGCGCACCTCGTTCCGCCCGATCTCGAGGACATCGCGCTACTGGTAACGCAGGATCCCTATGTGGTGCTCACCAATGGAAGCCTGGACACGCACGGCAGCGTCTACGACTACGATG
>CADDZN010000183.1 GCA_902812375.1 bacterium
TACCTCACTCGGCCTCTTGCCTTCTCTCCGAGCATCCCGCGCGGCACGACGGCGCTGCTCGCTGTCCCCTTCCATGTTCCGCTGTTGTCCCGCCATGCACTCTCCGGATCTGTGTCGACCCGAAAGTGTCAACATTCATACCGCTACAACGGATGAGGGCGAAGCGAACTTTCAGCCAGGAATCGTCGGCACGGCCGATCCCGAAACGGGCGTCAGTCCCATCTCATCCAGAAAGCGATGCCCACCGGTAACGCGCCCGTCGCGTGACTTCACCTGCGTCATCACCAGACGCTCCCGGGTGCGAGTCATCCCGACGTACAGTAGCCTGCGCGCTTCCTCCAGCTCGAGCTTCGGCAGGGTTCCACTGGGCGGCATCGGAATGAACTGTTCGTCCTCGACGCCAACGATGTAAACCCGGGAGAACTCGAGGCCCTTCGTCGAATGCAGGGTGAGCAGGTTCACGCGATCGCGAGCGATGTCGATGCCATCCTGCCTTGAGAGAATCGCGCGTTCCAGGAATGCGCAAATTTGCGCGGGCAGCAAACCTTTCTCGCACGCCTCGATCAACCTGCGCAGTCTCGCCATTGTTTCGGGATACCGCTCGTCCGCGGAGCGATCGGTGTGGAGACGGTCGCGGAGCGCGGCACCGCCGAGCAGTGTGACGAGATCGTCGACTGTCGGCAACGCAGCGTCTCCGCAGAGATCGCGCTCGACCTTGTAGCAATCAAGGCAATCGCTGTAGCGTCCCAGCGAAAACACTGGCACGAGCTCGAGAAACTTTCGCGCCTCCGCGCACAATGAATCGGGATCTGAGAGCGCCAGAGCGATTCCCAACTGGTCCAGCAAATTCACGAGAGCCGTCTTACGTGCGTACTCTACCTTGGTTGCGCCGAGGGCAGGAAAAAGGCGCGCAAGCGTGCGGCAGTCGTCCAGCGCGCTGTGCGACTGTCCCGGATGAATGCCGTACCGGTGCGCGAGGTGCTCCAGCCTTCGACTCGTCGAGTGAAGCGTGCGAGCGAGGGGCAGCGTGTCATATGTCGAGAAATCGGTACCGCGTGGAAGCTTCGCGGCCATGCGGCGAAGAATAGGGAAATCGAACTCGTAGCCATTGTGCGCGACGAGCACGTCGGAGCCGCAGAAATCGCGGAATCCCTTCCAGACATTCTCAAAGTATGGTGCACCAGCGACGTCGCTCTCCGAGATCCCGTGTGCAGCGAGGGCGCCCGCCGTGATTGGAACGCGCGGCTTTACCCGGCTGTGAAACTCCGCAACTGCTCTTCCATGACGGACGCGTACAGCGGCGATCTCGACCACTTCGGCGCTGGTCACGTCCTTGTCGGTGGTCTCGAGATCGACCACTGTAAAATCGCGGAACGTATTCGTGAAGGAGCGCGTCTTTACGAGCTGCGCTGTCTTGAACAGACCCAGCGCGAAACCGAGCGATGGCAAATCACCTGGAAGAACCCGCTCATCGTGAGGTGACGGCGCACCACCGAGCTCGACGGAGCGGATTCCCATCTCGAGCAGCATTTTCTTCGCGGCAATCTCGGATCCGCCGAGTCGCGGAATCCACACAGGCCTTCCCTCCTCCGCTGCAGCGACGATGCGATCTGCGAGTCGCACCACTTCGTCATGGCCTGCTGGATCACTCAGTTCCTCGTGATGCTCCTCGAGCACGCTTCTGTACTCGCCGACTCTCTCCGAGAGAATCTCCTCGACCAGCGAAGACAGCCTCGTGTGGTTCCTGGAAAGAGCGGCGAGATTCTTTAGAGAGTACATCCCGCGCCAGATTTTCCTCGCATCGCCATGAACTCTGGGGAGCGTACGGGCCATTTGCTCGAGCTGCTCCACGATGCCGTCACCAGCCTCCTCGGCGCGAGTGCGCGCGTCGTTGATCAGGGAATCAGGCAGTACTGTCTGATAGAAGTGCTCCTGGTGGATCTCGTCCGATGGATTGGCGATCACGCGAAGCGCCGCGAGGACATACGCGACGACAGGATCGTCGGCGAGAGCCCGCCCCTGCGCCAGGCAGCACGGAATTCCCGAGTTGAGAAATGCCGCCTCGAGAGCGCTGCCAATCTTGTGGGTGCGATAGAGCAGGCCGACATCCCCCCAGTTTAATGTCCCGCCGTTGAGGGCGTGCTCGCGCTTCAGGTCCTCGATGATCCAGGCTGATTCCGCTTCGTCGTCGGCGAAGGTGAGCGCGACAACGGGAAACAGCGATTCGATGCTCGTGTCCTGCGGCGTTCTGTCCTTGAAGATCTGCTCGTTCAGGGAAATGAGCCGCCGCGCGAGCGTAAGCACACCGCGCGGGCAGCGGTGATTCTCCTGGAGATTGTGCAGGCGGTCGTCACCGACGATGTCGAAGTCGTTCGCGTATTTGGCGAACAGCAGTGGGTCCGCTCCGGCCCACGAGTAAACCGACTGCTCGTCGTCGCCAACTGCGAAAACGTGACGGTGGTCACGGGCTAGCGCATTGATGATCGAGTACTGAACTGGGTTGAGGTCCTGAAACTCATCGACGAGAATGACATCCCAGCGTGCTCTCAGTGATGCCGCGAGTGAATCGATCCTGAACAGTTCCGCCGCCTTGAGCAGCAGGCCATCGAAATCAACGATGTTTCGATCGCTCGTCGCGCTTTTATATCCGTCGAAATATTTCTCATATCGGCGGCCGAGTGGCTCCCCGCGAAAGCGGTAGCGCGCAAAGGCTTCGAGAACACTCTTGTGCATTCGCGGCGGAACTTTGAGGCGCCGCAGCACCGCGCGCTGGTAGGGTTCGTCGGCGATGCCAAATCCTTCCTGGAGCCCGACCCGATCTCCGACGTCGCGTAGCAGCTCCGCGCAGAAGGAGTGAATCGTCCCGCGTTTCACGCTCTCGACTCGGGGGCCGAGCTCGCTATCGAGCCGGGTTGCAATCTCGCCGGCTGCTTTGTTCGTGAAGGTGAAAACACAGATGCGACTGGGATCGATTCCGCGCTGCTCGATGAGGAAGCGGATGCGCTCGATGAGGCAGTACGTTTTTCCAGCGCCAGGGCCGGCCCGCACGAGCAGTGGCTGCACATTTGCCTCGATAGCTCCGCGCTGCGACGCTGACGGAACGCGCGGGGTCGCGACAGAATCGACGTACGGCGTCGCTCCGCTTACGCGAAAAGTCAATGCACCGTCAGTGGGCGTGGGCATTTGGTTGGCGCCAATACTGTAGCCGGGAACCTGCCAACGCGCCACCGCAAACTCGCCGATATAGGCATACGTGCGCACCAGAGAAAGGTTTTTGCCGAAAACGATCGGCGTGATGCGAAGCGACCAAGCCAGTAGAACCCGGTATCGTACGCCAGCGTACTTTTACGATCGCGTAACTTATTGGCAGTAGGGCACTTGCATGCCTTTTGGAATCACTTAGGATGTAGTTTCCGAGTTAATCGAAAGCCGCAAGGTGTCGATGAAGGGAGCGGTCTGACGCGATTTCGTCTTGCGCTGGTGGGTGATAAACACTAGCGTGCACCATCATCCAGATCGCTACGGGCAGTACTTCAGTCTGCGACCTTCTGGCGTCCACGCCACACTCAAGGTCGCATGAAATCAAGCTCGCGTTCGTCCGTACTTTCTGGCGGGGACGGCAGTAGCGCAGCTTCCGTCGCTGAGAACAAGCTCGTTGCCGGGCTTCCTGCGGATGAGAGCGCGGCATTTCTGGAGCGCGCTGAAAAAGTTCAGTGTTCCCTCCGTGAGATTCTCTTCGAGTTGAACGAGCCATTCGACAGAGTCCTTTTTCCAATAACCGGAATGGGATCGCTCGTGACCGTGCTGAACGATGGTACTTCCCTCGAAGCGATGACCGTCGGCCGCGAAGGATTCATGGGCCTTCCACTCTTCCATGGAATCGAGGTTGCCCGCTGCAAAGGCATGTGCCAGATAGAGGGAGAGTTCTATCAGATGACGCCGAAGTCGTTCGCTTCGCTGGTCGCGGTCGCACCGCAGTTCCGCGCGAGGCTTCACCGGTATGCACAACTCTCGAGTGAGGTGATCGCGCAGACGGCGGCGTGCAACGGAATTCACCTCATCGAGCAGCGATGCGCGCGGTGGCTCCTCGTCACGGCGGACGCAGTCGGCCGAACGAACTTCAATCTTACCCAGGAATTTCTCTCGCAGATGCTGGCCGTTCGCAGGCCGGGTGTGACCGTCGCGATCGGAGGTCTCGAGCACCAGGGACTCATCGAGCATCGTTATGGCAAGATCTCGATCGTCGATGTCGAAGGCCTCAAGAAGGTCGCGTGTGAGTGCTACAACACCATCAACGAGAAAACGCGCGAGCTTCTGGGCTAGCTCAGACCCGACAGGATTGAACGCTGTACATTGATGTGGCGACCGCGCAGCGCTCAGCCAGTATTTCGCAGTCCCTGCGCAATTCCACTTAGTGTCGTCGCGAGTGCGTCCTCGACGCGCTGCTTCTCGCCCGTGTCTGTTTCCGCCAGGGCTCGCTTGCGGCGCAGCAGTGATATCTGCAGGAGCGAGAGCGGATCCACATAAGGATTCCGCAGCGCGATGGCGGATTGCAACACCGGGCTGTCGTCGAGAAGCTCGCGATGTCCCCGAATTACGAGCAGCGCATCCACTGCGCGGTCGAATTCCGCGACGAGGGTCTCGAAGAGAGCGATGTCACCGCCAAGACTCGTGACGTAAGCGCGAGCAATCTCGATGTCGGTCTTGGCGCAAACCATCTCGACCTTTCCCAGAAGATCATCCATGAATGGCCAGACGCGCGCCATCTTCTGGAGGCGCGCCAACCCTTCGCGGCTGTGGATCTCCTCGCCCAGCGCCGTACCGACGCCAAGCCAGCCGGTGAGCATGAGGCGGATCTGGGTCCAGCCAAATCCCCATGGAATCGCGCGAATTCCCTCGATGCCCTTTGTCGCGCCGGGCCTGAACGCGGGACGAGACCCAAAGCGCGCGTTAGCCAGCTCGTCGATCGGAGTAGCAACACGGAAAAGCTCGAACAGCGAATCGTTGTCGTGCACGAGCTGTCGATAGACTTCGTGGGAGCGATCGGCAAGACGATCCACGACTGTGCGAAATTCGTCGACTTCCTCGGGCTCGACATCTCTGCGCCAATCGGTGAATTCGTGCAGCAGCGACCCCGCCGTCGTCACTTCCACGCTCCGCTCGGCGACTGGAAGCAGCCCGAACTGCTGAGAGATGATCTCTCCCTGCTCGGTGATCTTGATGCGCCCGTTCGTCGTGCCCGGCGGCAAAGCTGCGAGGGCGCGATAAACCGGGGAACCTCCGCCGCGTCCAACGCTACCGCCTCTTCCGTGGAATAAACGCAGCTCGACGCCGGCGCTCTTGAACAGATCTGACAGCGATTCCTGGGCGCGATAGAGCGCCCACGACGAGGCGACGATCCCGCCGTCTTTACTCGAGTCAGAATAGCCGATCATGACTTCCTGTTTCCGGCCGCGCGCCTCGAGTTGCCGCGCGTAAACTGGATCATGGAGCAGCGCTCCCATCACGGACGTTGCGTGATCGAGGTCGTCGAGAGTCTCGAAGAGAGGGACTACATCGAGTCGCGACCGCGGATTCTTGCCGGCTAAATCAACGAGCTCGGTTTCGCGCGCCAACAGCAGAATGCGCAGCAGGTCTTCCGCGGAACGCGTCATCGACACGATGTAGGTCGACGCCGCGGCCTCGCCCGCTTCGTCCTGAATCGTCTTGATCGCGCGGAAGGTCTCCAGCACCTGGCGCGTTTCCGGCGAGACGCGTTCGTCCAGATTCTTTAGCGCACCGTCGCTCAGCAGGAGCGCGCGCAGCTCGTCTCCGCCATCATCGCGCCTGGCGGAGTGGGAGAGAATGTCACGCACGGCCGCCGAGTGAACGTCCGCATGGTCTCGGACATCCATCATGAAACCATGAAACCCCTGCGCTCGCACACTCGCGATGAACGGATCGAGCGTCGTCCGACACGCCTCGAGCGCACCGGCGCCCGCAACGTACTCTCGGACGCGCATGAGATCCCGGTCGAATGCCTCGACGTTCGAGTATGCCGCGGGTTCTTGTCTTTCGTGTCCCGCATCTCGCGAAGCGACGAGCCGTCTGTTGGCTTCGATTCTCGCTGCCATGAAACTCAGCTTGAGCCGGAGCGGCTCGTCGGCGTTGCGGTTCTTGTTCTGCTCCCAGACTTCGGGAAGTACCTCGCGGTCGGCTGCTATCGATGCCACGAGCGCCGGCGTCGGTTGCGCGAGCTCGGCAGAAAGTGAAAGACGTCGTACCAATACATTAAGGGTGTCGGCATAGCGGCCAAGGATCACGTGACTCGCGCGTCTTGCGGTGCCGATCGTGATGTCGGGTGTCACGAATGGGTTTCCATCACGATCCCCGCCAACCCAGCTTCCCCAGCGCAAAGGCACCGACAGGCGAAACGCATCCGCGGGGCGGGAGAATTCTTCCTCGAACGCCATCGCGAGCGCCGAGTGAACGTGGGCGCCCGCATCGAGCAGACGAGTCTCGAGGTACCAG
>CADDZN010000184.1 GCA_902812375.1 bacterium
TCGTCGCGGCGGTGGCGCTTGAGCGTCTCGAGAATCGCCTGCGTCGAAAGCCGCTCGTGCACGAAGAGCGGCAGCGTCGGCACGTCGAACGACAGACGCTCGGCCTTTCCCGACCAGTCGAGGAACGGGCGCGACAGATTTTCGAGCTCCGCCGCCGCGGCCTTGGCGGCTTCGAGAGAATCAGCCGCGAGGATATCGGCGATCAACTTCTCGCCGCGCTCGCGGGCGGGGTTCTGCCCGTCCCAGTCGAGCGCCGGTGAGAGCGATGAATCGTACTTGTACGTTTTTGCCGGTTTCTTCTTCCTGAACCCCGCCTGCGTCCCTACGTCGGGCCGGGTTGCGAGCTTTGCTTCAGGATGCGTGTAGCTGTCCGCGCGTGAGCCGTCGCCGTTTCCGGCAATTCGCGGCGATTTCTTTCGCGATGACGGACGTACGGGACCGCTACCGTTGGTCTTGGGAGCGGGCGTTGGCGATGACGTTTTGCGGCGAGCCATAAATGTCGGCAGGGAGAGATTGCTTGACCCGTAAGTTTACGGAAAATCCACAGCCCCGCCACACCTTGCGACCTTCACATCTTTTCGGGGAGGGTTTCCCCCGTTGGTTCAAATCGTGTCCGGCAATAATCCTTGATCCAATTGATCGTCCTGGAAGATTCAAAAATGCCCTTCCGGACTGATTCGAATAACGTCTCTGAAAGGTCCTGCTGCAGTGCATGATCTTCCGAGACGATCTGCTCCTCCAGGCGCTCGACGTCGAACAATCGTGCGCCGCCGTAGTCGATGTTGGAGTTGTGACGAATGAAGGGGTGGTCGCCTGCGCGGAGAGTGACAGTTTTGTCTGTCGTCGATTTCTCGCTCACCACCATTACCACCAACGCCTTCTTCGTAACGGGATCTGGATTGGTCAGCACTATCCAGAGGTGGGGGACTCCGGTTCGAGGCAGGGACATCATGAACGTCCTGCGCTCCCGGATGAAACTCACATTACCCCGCCACTTGGATCAGATGCTCTTCAGCCTCAAGGTCTTGTTCGATTTCCAGGACCTCGTCTTCGCTGCGGCCCTCAAGGAGGAGGACATCGCGGTATGAAATCCGGATAGACGAAATGGTTTTCGTGTATTCCGGCAGTAGGTGACTCGCGTCGCGCACTTCCCATCTGGAGAGATGCCCCCACTTCTCGAAAACTTCGTCGAGGATTTCTTCCTGAGCCTTTGAGAGCTGGTCGTTAGGCGGGTCGGGCTGGAGAAGCTCGACTTCATAGCCTTCCAGAACTCCGGAAATGTAGCGATGCCAGTAGGAGGGTTCCTGTGGATCGGGCTCCGAAACAGCCAGGTCGTAAGTCCGACTGAGAACCGGACCGTGCGGCATCGACACCCACTGGTCGTAGGTAATCGGTCGTCCAAGTGTGAGAAGAGCGGCACGATCAGCGAAATACATGAGCTTGATGAGCTTCATGTATGACATCGGCTCACCGCGACGCCAGAGTAGACGGGCTGCCGCCTGGGTCGCGCACTCCTCTTTGTAGCTGAGCGGTCTCATCGTTGGATATACGACTGTCACCCCAGAACGTTCCCGAACAACTCCCGAAGAACGGCTAACGACAGTAGTACCCATGCGGCAAGAATAGCGCGCGCGCTCTCAATAGCAACTACTCTAACGGTTCCGATTTGACGCGGGCGCAGTTATCGCTCGGCCTGTTTAAGCTGGGGCTCCACGACGTTCTTCATGCAGCTCGGGCAGATGCTGTGACTGAACTGAGTATCGGTGTGGTTTGAGATGTAGTCCTCAACCGTGTGCCAATAATTTTCGTCGTCACGAATCTTCCGGCAGTATGAGCAGATGGGAAGAATCTCCTGCAAACTTCTCACTTCGGCCAGCGCATCCTGCAGCTCGCGCACGAGCCTCTCACGCTCTTCGGCCGCCCGTTTGTCTTCCGTGATATCCCGCGCCACTGAGTAGATCACACCCTCCTCAGGATCTGGCGCTGCATTCCATCGGAACCACCGGTACGAGCCATCCTTGCACAGGTAGCGGTTCTCGAAGCGCAGCGCCTGGCCGCCACTCCTGACGCTCGCGTTCTGTTTGAGCGTGCGCTCACGATCATCGGGATGCACGAACTCGATGAACGGTTTCGACATCAGCTCTTCTCGGGTGAAGCCGAGGGTTCGCTCCCATGCCGGATTGAGCCGCTTGAAGTACCCGTTGAAGCCGAGTACGCAGAGCATATCGATCGAGACTTCGAAGAAGGCGTCGTCTTCCATAGTGTCTACCCACAATTTACACCAGGCATATATTCTCCCGCGTGACCGCCGACACAACGTCCTTCGATGCGATCGTAATCGGCTCTGGCATCTCCGGCGGCTGGGCCGCCAAGGAGCTCTGCGAGAAAGGGCTCAAGACCCTGGTGCTCGAGCGTGGTCGCAACGTCGAGCACATCAAGGACTATCCCACGATGAATCTCAATCCGTGGGAGCTGCCGCACCGCGGCGCCATGTCGCGTCAGGTGCTGAAAGAAAATCCCCTCATTTCGAAGGCTGCGGGCTATAGCGAAGACACGATGCACTTCTTCGTCAAGGATCGCGATCATCCGTACGTGCAGGAGAAGCCCTTCGACTGGATTCGCGGTTACCAGGTTGGCGGGAAGTCGATCATCTGGGGCCGCGCTTGCCAACGCTGGAGCAAGCACGAATTCGTCGCTCCAGAAAAACTCGGCTACGGCATTAACTGGCCAATCGGTTACGACGACGTCGCGCCCTGGTACTCGCACGTCGAGAAATTCATTGGCGTGTGCGGAACGAGGGACGGCCTGGAGGCAATGCCTGACGGCGAGTATCTGCCGCCCTTTGATTTCAACTGCGCCGAGAAGCATCTGCGCGACAGTCTGCTCGCGCACTACGGCAATCGTCACGTCGTGCAGGGACGGTGGGCGCACCTGTCGCAGCCGAAAAAGATTCATCTCCAGCAAGGGCGCGGTACGTGTCAGGCGCGGAATCTCTGCATGCGGGGATGTCCGTTCGGTGGATACTTCAGCTCGAACGCTTCGACGATTCCGTGGGCGATGAAGACGGGCAATCTCACCATTCGTCCCGACTCGGTCGTGCACTCGATCATCTATGACGAGAAGCAAGGCAAGGCAACCGGCGTTCGGGTAATCGACGCGCACACTCACGCGGTGAGCGAGTTCCATTCGCGAATCGTGTTCGTGAATGCGTCGGCGCTCAACACCGATCTCATTCTTCTCAACTCGACCTCTAGCCGCTTCCCAAACGGCCTTGGGAACGACAGTGGCGTGCTCGGCAAGTACATCTGTCATCACAACTATCGCACTGGCGCGAGCGGAAAGGTCGACGGATTCGAGGATAAATATTTCTACGGCAAGAATCCGACTGAGTGCATCCTCGTGAATTTCCGGAATCTCGGAAAGCAGGATGCGGATGCTGATTTCGTGGGCGGATACACTACCTTCACCGGCGGCTATCGCGAGCGCGGCGAGCCAACGACGGTGGAGAAAGTGGGCGGCGTGTACAAGGAATCGCTGACGAAGCCCGGACCGTGGGGCATCTACATGTACATGCAGGGCGAGACGATTCCGCGCGAAACGAACACGGTTACGCTGCATCCGACGAAGAAGGATCAATGGGGCATTCCGCTGCTCGTGACTTCGGTTGGGTATGACGACAACTCCGAGCGGATGATTCGTGACTGGATGGCGCAGGCGCGCGCGATGCTCGAGGTCGCTGGCTGCCATGACATCGAAGTGCACGACAACCACCAGGCGCCCGGTTTGGACATCCACGAGATGGGCGGCGCGAGGATGGGCGTCGATCCGAAGAACTCGATGCTCAACAAGTCGAACCAACTGCACGCCGTGCCGAACGTCTTCGTCACTGACGGCGCGTGCATGACCTCAACAGGAAATCAGAGCCCGTCGATTCTTTACATGACGCTAACGGCTCGCGCCGTCGATCATGCGACTCAGGAGATGGCGAGGCAGAATCTGTGAGCGAGACCGGGCAACCGATGAATCGGCGTGAAGCCGTCAAAACGACTGGCGCGTTGCTCGGCGGAGTGTTGATCACTTCGGCGGCTCTTACGGCCTGCACGCGCGAGCCGCGCAATGTGGGAGTCGGAGTGCTCAATGCGGCGGACCAGGACCTGATAGAAGAAATTGCCGACACGCTGTTGCCAACGACGCCGAGCTCTCCCGGTGCAAAAGCCGCGGGGGTTGGCCCGATCATCAACCTGCTGCTCACCGACTGTCGCGAGCCTGTTGACCAGAAGCGCATTGTCGATGGGTTGCAGCAATTTCGGCAGACGGTTGGTGACCATTTCGCATCGATGTCCGCGGCAAATCGCGAGAATTGGCTGCGTCGGATAGACGGTGAAGCGATCGCCAAAGGCCCGAACCACTATTTCCCGCTCGTGCGGGAGCTCTCGCTGCAGGCTTATTTCTCATCCGAGATCGGAATGACGAAAGCGCTGCGCTACGTGATGACGCCCGGGAAATGGGTTGGGTGCGTTCCATTGCAGCCGGGACAAGCAGCGTGGGCGTAACTGCTATCTCGAGGCTGGCGTCTCGATGCTGCAGATCTTAACTGCAACAGAACGGGCGAGAGCTCCAAGTCAGTTAGATGTCAGTTTGTCAGGTTACGACGTCGGGACTCTATTATTGGCATTCGTAGCACACGCAGTTGCTACAGCGCCAGAGAGGTAAGTCCGGGCGTAGTGACCTAACAACTCCTCCCGCATCCCTCATCCCGCATCCCGCATCCCGCTTCGTGGAGCTCTCGCCCGTTCAGTTGCAGTTAAAGACTTTCATTACCGAGATGCCAATTCTCGGTCTCAACAAGGACCATTCGTGTCGAAAGTAGGAATAGGAATCGTGGGCTCCCGTTTCCAGGCGGATTGCATCGCGGCGTCGGTTAAAGCGATGCCCGAGGAAGCAGAAGTCGTCGCGGTTGCATCTCCCACCAAGGGGAACGCCGAGGACTTCGCGCGGCGCCACGGAATCGCAAAGTTCTATGCCGACTACCGTGAGATGCTGCGTGATCCGGCCGTCGAGTTGATCTCGATCACCGCGCCCAACCGCCTCCACGCCCAAATCACCATCGATGCGGCAAAAGCAGGCAAGCACGTGGTGTGCGAGAAACCGCTCTGCATCACGCTCGAGGAAGCAGATGCCATGATCGATGCCTGCGCGAAGGCGGGCGTACTCCTTCTCTACGCAGAAGAACTTTTCTTCGCGCCGAAGTACGTGAAGGCCAAGCAGATGGCCGACGAGGGCGCGTTTGGTCGCGTTCACCTCGTCAAGCAGGGCGAAAAGCATTCGGGACCACACTCGAATTGGTTCTGGGACGTCAACCAATCGGGCGGTGGTGCGCTCATGGACCTGGGCTGCCACGGCATCGCGTTCTGCTGGTGGTTCCTCGGCAAGCAAAAAGTCAAAAGCGTTTACTCCCAGCTCTCCACGCAGGTGAATAGCAAACGCACCGAGGGCGACGATGAAGCAATCACGATCATCGAGTTCGAGAATGGCGCGCTCGGGATAGTCGAGAGTAGCTGGAATCGTCCCGGTGGAATGGACGATAGCATCGAGGTGTTCGGCGACAAGGGTCAGACCTACGCGGACATGTTGATGGGCAACGCACTTCCCACTTACTCGGAAGTTGGATTCGGTTACGCGGTCGAGAAGGCCGCAACCACCAAAGGCTGGACGTATTCCGTTTTCGAGGAGCACTGGAATTACGGCTTTCCGCAGGAGATGCGGCACTTCGCGCGCTGCGTGCGCGGTAAGGAGACGCCCATCTCCGATGGAGAAACGGGACGTGTCGTCCAGGAAGTTCTCTACGCCGCGTACGCGTCCGCCGGACTCGGCAGAAAGATCACACTGCCATTCCGCCCGATGGGAATCGCGAAGCCCATCGACCTCTGGAAGAATCCCGAGCTGGCCGAAGCTGCTCTCTAATGGCTCTTGCTGGCGCAATCGATATCGGTGGCACTTCCACCAAGATCGGAGTAGTAGCCGAGGACGGCAGCGTTGTCGTTCGGGAGAGAATCGCGACAAGTTTGCGCGGCGAGCCATTGCCGCTCGTCGACGCGATCGCGTCTTCCTTCAGGGCAATGCTCGCGCGCAATCCCGCCGCGAGGAAGATCGTCGGAGTCGGAATCTCGGTCGCGGGCTTCGTCACGCCCGATCATTCGGCGATGGTCCACAACGCGAACCTCCCTGCTCTGCGCGAGTTTCCATTGCGTGCGTCGCTCGCGGAGCGCTTGGGATTCGATTGCCGCCTCGAGGTGGATTCGAACGCCAGCACTCTCGCTGAATTTCACTACGGCGCCGGCCAAGGCGTGCGCCGCTTGCTAGGCCTGACGATCGGGACGGGAATCGGCGGCGGGGTGATCATCGACGGAAGGCTGGTGCGCTACACGGGCGAATGCGCGGGCGACCTCGGGCACGTCATCGTCAACCCCGGCGG
>CADDZN010000185.1 GCA_902812375.1 bacterium
CAAGTGCGAGGGTTGCTATCACGGGCACACGGATTCTTTTCTGGTTCGGGCCGGATCCGGAGTTGCTACTCTGGGCCTTCCGGACTCGCCGGGCGTTCCTTTGGCGTTGGCTTCGTTGACCCTGACCGCGCCATTCAACGACCTCGACGCCGCAGCCAATCTGGTGCGTCAGCACGACGGAAAAATTGCAGCGATCGTCGTCGAGCCTGTTGTCGGAAATGCGGGATTCATCGCTCCCGAGCCCGGGTTTCTCAACGGTCTCCGCACGCTGGCGGACGATTCTGGTGCGTTGCTGATCTTCGACGAAGTCATGACCGGGTTTCGAATCGCTCCCGGGGGCGCACGCGAACGATTTGGGGTGACCGCTGATCTCACGACCCTCGGAAAGGTGATTGGCGGTGGCCTGCCCGTCGCACTTTACGGTGGGCGGCGCGACATCATGGAGCGCGTTGCGCCGTCCGGTCCGGTTTACCAGGCGGGAACGCTTTCGGGGAATCCGCTGGCGATGGCGGCTGGAGTCGCAACGCTGTCGACGCTCACTCCGGCATTGCACGCCAGAATCGAAGCCAGAACGGCAACGCTGGTCGAAGGTTTGCAAAAGGTTGGAGATGATCTCGGCGTACCACTCACGACCGCGTGCGCGGGGTCGATGTGGGGCTTTTTCTTCAGCAAGACACCGGTGAGAAATTTTGCGGAAGCGAAATCGTCGGACGTGCAGCTCTTTCGCAACTTCTTTCACGCAGCGCTCGGCGCCGGAGTCTATCTCGCGCCGTCACCATTCGAGGCATGCTTCATGTCCGCTGCACACGGTGACGCCGAAGTGGAGGACGCGTTGGCGAGGTTACGAAATGCTATGGAATCGGCGATTGGCTAGGTCGCGTACTAAGACTCGGTCCGTGGTCTCGGGTCTGGCACTTGGGATTGTGGGCGTTGCGTCGTGCGTGTCGCTTTCGTCGCCGCGCGGGTCTACGGGCAATCTCCCCGTAGCGATTGGTGACTATAAAAATGGCAGGAATCAGCTCGTTCGAATCGCACTCGCGACGAGCGGACAGAGCAGAATCGGTGGAACGGGAGATTGGGCGATTTATAACGAAGGAACCGACAGAGCGATTGCGCGGTACCGGCTCGCCGATAGCGTGATGATTCCAACGAATGTTCTCATCTCCCAGCAATGCAGCGTAATCAGCGGAGCTTGTCCTGACAGCCAAGTCTTTCTCCCTAAGTTCAACCTGCCACCGGCGCCTGCAGCTTTGGTCATTCGACCGCTCAGTAGCAATTCCTTCGTAACCTGGAACGGAAAACCCTACCGAGGCGAGTTACTAATCAGTCGAGTCGATTCCGGCGCTCTGGTCGTTAATCGTCTACCAATGGATTCTTATTTAAGAGGCGTGGTCCCCCTCGAGATAGGCGATCGCACGGCGGGGGAGATTGCAGCCGTAGAAGCCCAAGCCGTCGCTGCGCGCACCTATGCATACAAGCATCTCAATGCCGATCGCGCATTCGACATGTACGCGACCGTGCAGGACCAGGTGTATGGTGGCGTCAATGCGGAAAAGCCGTTGTCGGATTCTGCCATCAATTCCACAGCCGACGCTGTGGTCCTGTACGGCGGTAAACCAATCAGCACTCCGTACCACTCGACGTGTGGCGGAAGCACCGCCGCGGTTAGCGAAGTGTGGTACGATCAGCCCGACGAGCCGTATCTCCGGCCGGTAAGCGATCAGATCCCGGGAACTAGCGGCTATTACTGCGATCCCTCGCCGCGCTTCAGTTGGACGCAGAGCTATGATGCCGCTGGGTTGCGGGCGGTACTGGAGAAATATCTCGCCAGCTATACCAATGCGCCCAAAACCAACCTTGGCCGAATCACCGAGGTCAGAGAGCAGGGCAGAACCCAGTCGGGCCGTGTCGCGGCACTCGCAGTACGAACCGAGAGTGGGAATTATCTTTTGAAAGGCAACGATATCCGCTTCGTGCTACGCGATTCCAAGGGAGCTATCCTGAACAGCACGCTTTTCACTCTCAATACAGCTACGTCCGGTGGTGAGGTTACCAGCCTGACCATCGATGGCCGAGGCTACGGCCATGGGATCGGGATGTGCCAGTGGGGCGCGATCGGTCGAGCACGTGCCGGCCAGGATTATCGTACGATTCTACAGACCTATTATCCGGGGACGACGATTGGCCGAATCGCCGGTTAGCGCCAAGGAAACAAAATCGACGAAGGAGAATGTCCGACTCGGGCTTGTCGGCGCGGGAGCAATTGCTCAACTCGCGCACCTGCCCGTTCTGTCGAAGCTCAAAGGCGCGCAGCTCGTTGCGCTCTGCGACAACGATGGACCCAAGGCAAGTTCGCTCGCGGAGCGGCTCGGCATTCCGGATGTCTTCACCGACTTAGAGGATTTGCTCGAGCTCGATCAGGTTGACGCGGTGGTAATCGCCACTCCCAACCACTTGCACGAGCCCCACGTTTTGCGCGCCCTCAAATCGAAGGTAGATGTATTGTGCGAGCGCCCGCTGTCGCTCACTTCGCGCGGTGTCGAACGAATCCTCGCGGCGGCAAAGCAATCGGGACGCAAAGTCGTCGTCGGGAACAACCACCGGTTTCGCAGCGATGTGCAGCAGCTCTATCGCTTCCTCCAGGGTGGCGAGCTCGGCCGACTCATCGGAGTGCGAGCGGGACAATATCAGTTTGCAAGCTCGCGCACCGGCTGGCGCTTCAGGCGACCAGAGGCAGGGGGCGGCGCGTTCTTCGAGCACGGTTATCCGCTGGTCGATCTGGCCCTCTGGCTCGCGGATTTTCCCGAAGCGATAAGAGTCACCGCACACATGGATCGCACCCGCGGGTCGACGACCGTCGAAGACGCGATGATAGTCCATGTCGAGTGTGCTGGGGGAATAAGTCTCAGCTTTGATGTGTCGTGGGCGTATGTCGGTCAGGAAGAGCGCTGGTGGTTCGAGGTGCTGTCAGCCCGGGGGAGTGCGCGTCTCGCGCCACTTAGGGTCGTGAAGATCCTGAATGGAAAACCGACCGATGTTTCGCCGAGTGGAGCGGCCGCGCGCGAGAGTGTATTTCTGCAATCGTATCGCGCGGAGCTCGCGCACTTCATCGCCGTAGTGAATGAGGATATCGACTATGAGCTTCCTGACGACCAGCTCGCCGTCATGAAGTTGATGGAGGCGATCTACAAGGCCGCAGAAGAAGGCAAGGAAATCCGTCTGTAGGCGGTGAGGCGGTGAATGGTCCACCACACCGCCAGATTCATCGGCAGCGCGAGTGCGATGATCTCGCCGTTCTTTTGGTCAAAGGCCGGCGTACCCTGGAGCACGAATCCCAGTAGCGTGAGAGCAACGACGAGTGCGGCGAGCTTATGCGCTTTGGAAACGCCGCGTAAGCCGTAGATCGAAAGCGGAACGAGCACGGCGAGTCCGAGTAGCAACGGATCGAAATGCAGGAGATTTTCGTTTCGCCCCATGAAGTGGTGTTTGGTGAATGCCCAGGCGATAGCGAGCGCGAGACCCGCAGCGCCTGCCACGAGACTCCACAGAGTCGCAAGCGCCGTTGCGAAAAACAGGGCGATTTTGCTCCCGCCCTCGGCACTTCTCACGAGAGCAATCGAGAGTGCGGCCAGAAGGACACCGACCGCAACAAACCAGGGAAAATAGTTCGGTGGTGATGACGGTTCCGGGGCGCGTCCCGCCGTGAACAGTGCCATCTCTGACCGCACGAATGGAATTTTGGCGCCAGTGCTGTCGGTGAGTTGAACCGTGCGTAGGTCGTTCGCCATCCTCACCGGAAGGAACATCTCCTGCCACACCGAGAGCGGCTTGTCGGCGGGATGACCGAGCGCGAGGTTGGCGCCGGTGTAGAGCGGGACGTTATCACCGAGCAGCCGAAGCGTGTGCGACCGGTAAGTGCCCGAAGTCATCCGCGAAACCGTGGAGGTCTGCAACTGCCCACCGACGGCGTGGTCGAGCGCATCACGCAAACGCGTCGAGCAGTTGTCGACATAATAGTCGTATCGATAGAACTTGTTCTGGGGCTGCTCGTTCCAGCGGACGAATTCCTGAAGCGACAATCGTTGCGCGGGCGTCAGGTTCAGCTCCTGCGCGAGGATGGAGCGGTTGTTTTGCTTGTAGTAGGCGAGCATTGGCTCGAGCGCGATGCCTTCCATCCAGTAGCGGGTGTCACCGGTCAGAAATCGACTCAGAAAGTGCGGCTGGTTGAAATCGAACATCCCCCAGTTGTAGGTGGTGTCGGTGCCCAACTTTCTGTCCTTGATCCAGATGGCGTTGTGGCCGAAGCGCTCCCAGACTTCGTCACCCCAACCGAAGGTGAGCAAATAGACAGTGAGGTTGGAGCCCGCCTCAGTCGAGACAGCGGTTTGCGTCGGAAGGAGCGGAGGAGCTATGGGAAGAAGCTGCGCGTGGAGCGGCGCGGCTAAGAAGATCGATATTGACGAGATGACTGCGAGCGCTTTCATCGAGGTAAGATGTATCGCGACTCGCTCGACAACGAGTGCACCCAACAAAAAAGGCTCACCGAATGGTGAGCCTTTTTGTTGCAACGGCAGATTACCGACCCTGCGCCGTTACGGTTTCATTCGACCTCTCCCGCTGCGAGCCGGATGTCGACTTGCTGGAATTCCGCGTCGACTGCTGGTTATTCGACTGCTGATTCTGGTTCGACATGTTGCCGCTCCCCACCGCGGCCTGCTGCTTCTGTTGGCCGCCGCTGATCTGAATCTTCTTGGGCTGCGGAAGGGCGGTCTTCGGAATGTGAATGGAGAGAATTCCGTTGTCGAAGTCGGCCTGAATCTGATTCTCGTCAACGCCCTGCGGGAGAGTGAAACTCCGCATGAACGTGCCGTAGCTCCGCTCGAGGAGGTGATAGCGGTTCTCCTCGCCTTCCTTGCGCTCACTGCGTTTTTCCCCGCGGATGGTAAGAATTCCATTTTCAGCGGTGATCTCGACGTCTTCGGGCCGCAGGCCGGGAAGCTCGAGATCGAGACGCAGGTCGTTATCCGTTTCCTTGATGTCGACGGCCGGAGTCCAGGCGTTGCCGCCGCGCGTGAAGGTGTCCTCGAACAAGCGGTCGATCTCACGCCGGAGTCCGAAAATCGGTGAAGTGGTCGCCAGGTTGTAAAGCATTTTTTTCACTCCTTTTAGCTGAGGTTTTCTTGCGATTTTGAGAGTGAGAAACAGGCAACCGATGTACCAATCAAGGTTTGTCATTTCGACAATTCGGCTCGTCAGTTTGAACGAATCGCTTTGCCAAATTTGCAGAAGAGGTCGAGCGCGTTTCCTGTGGCCACTAACGGAAGGGATCTCTGATCGCACCGGCTCCTAAGTCCTTCGAATGCCCACTATGTTCGAAGATTGAACTTCGCGGATGCGGCGGAAGGAGCGGAAAAAGGCGGAGACGCTCCTCTTGGAGTTACAGTTCCGTGCACCAGGGCCGGGATTTGTTGGGAACAGCCGCTCGGGCTGGCTACGGCCCGCCACACCAGCATCTCAATCCAAATAACAAAGAGGATGGGAGTCTTGGCGAGAGAATGTTTAGGCGCCACTCTGATCCACTCCGCCTTTTTCAGCTTTCTTCCGCGGCTGTTTCCGCGTAGTTCAACCCTCGAACATAGTGGCCATTCGAAGCACTTCGGACCCAGTACGATCAGAGATCTCTTCCCGTTAATGACCAGTCGAAACGCACCAGGTTTTAACTTGTTTGAGCACCCGGATTTAGCTATAGTTCGTAGCTACATTCGAACCGATTCAAGAGAGACTCAAATGAAACCCGATATCCACCCAGTATACGCCACGGCGACCGTTCGCTGCGCATGCGGGAATACATATCAGACCCGTTCCACCCAGGCGGAGATTCATACCGATATCTGCGCCAACTGCCACCCTTTCTTTACGGGCAAGCAGAAGCTCGTCGATACCGCGGGACGCGTTGAGCGCTTCCGTCAGAAGTACGGCAAGCAGGCCGCTGGCTCCAGCAGCGAAAGCTGAGTCTCCGCGACCGGCTCAGAGACGCTGTCGAGCGTGCCTCTGAGGTAGAGCGAGAGCTCTCCGATCCGAAGACTGTAAGGGACCAGCAGCGCATGGCGGCGCTGGGCCGCGAGCTCAGACATCTCCAACCCTTGACGGAGATGGCCGCAAAACTTCAGAGAACCGAGCAGGAGCTCGCGGAAACCCGCGAGCTCCTCGACTCTGAGGACCCGGAGATGGCTCGGGAAGCCGCGGACGAAATCGCGCGCCTCGAGAAAACCGTCGAGACACTCCTCGAGCAAATAAAACCCGCTCTCATTCCGCACGATCCGCTCGACGACCGTCCCGCCATCGTCGAGATCAGGGGTGGTACCGGCGGCGACGAAGCCGCTATCTTCGCTGCAGACCTTTTTCGCATGTACACCCGCTTCGCCGAAGGCCGCCGCTGGCGCGTCGAGATGATCTCACAATCCGAAG